>JAUNXD010000089.1 GCA_030539985.1 Methanobrevibacter sp. | reverse complement strand
CGACTGGTGCGATTGGTAATTCACTCATAATTACACCTCCAATTAAATGATAGTACACAATAGTATATAAAGGTATCGGTAAAACTGAATATTAATCCCTCATATTATACTACACTAACTGTTACAATATACTTTTGAAAATTAGAAAAAAATATAGATATTACCAAAATTTAAAGCATACAAATTAACAATAATATCAAAATAAGAATACTAAGAAAATTAAAAAATTTATCTTACAATAATTCGCTTTTAAGGTAAGTTGCAGTTGCTTCAGTAATTTTTACGTCAACAAAGGTTCCCAACTCAACATCATCAATAATAACTGGGATATATGAGTTAGTTTTTGCAATATATCCTCCTTTAGAGCCTTCTTCTAAAACCAATACATTTTGAATTGAATTAACTAATTCACGGTTTTCTTCTTCAGTTATTTCTTCTTTAATTTGAGATAAAAATTTTGATCTTTTCTTCATAATTTCGCGTGGAATTTCAGTTAGTGAAGAGGAGATTGCACCTTTTCGGTGCTGGTATTTTGACAGGTGGATTAAACTTGGTTTAATTTCCCTAAGTAATTTTACAGTTTCATCAAAATCTTCATCAGTTTCGGTTGGATACCCAACAATAATGTCAACGGCAAGGGTGATGTCTGGAATTTCACTTCTGAATTTTGATATGATATCCTTATATTGTGAAATGTTGTGACCCCTTCTCATTTCTGAGAGAACCTTATCACTTCCACTTTGAACAGGTAAATGAATAAAATCATATACCTTCGGATGTTTCATCGCATCGATTATTTCATCAACTTCATTTAAAATGTTTTTAGGATGCATCATTCCAACACGAACACGAAAATCTCCGTCTAAATTAGCCACTTCTTTAATTAAAACGGATAGTTTTTCACCACTATCCCGGCCGTATGCCGCAGTATCCTGAGCGGTCAGCTGTATTTCACAGGCACCATTTTCAATAGCTTCACGGGCTTCGGCAACTATATCACTTATTGGATAACTGTTTAACGGCCCTCTGGCAAAACGGGTGCAGCAAAATGTGCATGCCCCCAAACAACCTTCACAAATTTGAAGAATGTGTATAAGACTATCATCACCAACTTTAGGAACACAAACTTTAGATTCCTTTGACAATCCAGTTTCACGAACAACATCCCCACAATATGTTGAATTGACTACACTTGCAGACTTATTCAACTGATGAGGACCAATCCATGAAACATCAGGGCCGATTTTATCCAATTTTTCAGGATCAATCTCCACCATGCATCCGCCGACAATAATCTTTTTATCAGGATATTCCTTTTGAAGTTTCTGAATCCTATAGGTCATCTTATCCTCAGTAGGCAATTTGACATAACAAGTATTTACGATAATCACATCAGCATCCTCCATATTATCTACAAGGTCAATGCCATTTTCCTGCAGATTTCCTGCCATAATCTGTCCATCAGCCTGATTAAATGTGCACCCGTAAGATTCAATGAAAACTTTCATGAACATTCCCCTATTTGGTTTTCTTAAAAATATTTTTAGTTAAATCATAATCATAATTATTGAATTTGACAGGCTTTGAATAAACCCTTTTAATAACTGCCGCTTTTGCAAAGCCTGAAGTTAATTTTCTCTCCTGGGTTTTGATAACATGAACCTTGACTATATGATTGTCGATTTTGACAACATCTCCAGGAGCTATTTCAAAATCCCTTTCCAAATCAAGCTTATATGAATCAACTTCCCCATGCAAATCAACGGAAAACCCAATACGGGCTGGAATTTCTACAGAAGAAGCCCAAATGGTATCAACATTTTCAAGGCCGGACTTGCCAACCCTTTTGTCACCGACTTCAATTCCAGTGACTTCAACCTGACCCAATTCAGTCAATAATACATCCCCGATTTTAAGCTCATCGCTTGGAGACAAATCAATAGTTGTTTTATGGGATTTGTCTTGCTCGGAGATAATCAATCTGTATGGTCTTGGCTTTTTTAAAGAAATGATGTTTCTGTAAACATGACCGCAATCAACACATCTCAATAAGTACTCTTCAGTTAATTTTTTCTTAGTCGTTTTCTGTTTTGAATTAATAATTTCAATATCGTCAGAACCACAAATAGGACAATCCATTTTAATGCCTCCCTAATCAGAATCATTAAGATAATGGTTAACCAAGCCACCATCTTCCAAAATGCTTAACATGAACTCTTTGAATGGTTCAAAAGTTTTTGATTCCCCAGTGGTTTCATTGACCAGTATTCCTTTTGACAAATCAATGTTAATAATGTCACCATCTTTTGCGCCAATATCTGAAACAATAACAGGCAATCCTATATTGATTGCGTTTCTGTAAAAGATTCTTGCAAAAGATTTGGCAACAACTGCACTTACTCCTGCAGTTTTGATTGCAACGGGTGCCTGCTCTCTTGATGAACCGCATCCGAAGTTTTCATCAGCAACAATGATGTCCCCTGATTTAACATTTTTTGTAAAGTCTGGCCTTTCCCCTTCAAGGACATGATCAGCCAAATCCTGTGGATTGAATGTTCTTAAATACCTTCCGGGAATAATTACATCAGTGTCAATATTTTCCCCAAAAGTCCATGTTTTACCTTTTATAATATCCATTAATATCACTATAAAAAAATAATTGATTATAAAAAACAAAGTATTTAGGAATATCCCAAATACGAAATAAGGTGATTTTTTTATTTTTTATTTATTTTAAAGGTTTTGCGAATTCCTTTTCAACACCCTGACGGTACATTGAATTGAATGTACAGAATGGAATAATCCTGCCATCAGGTGTTGCATAGTGAATAACACATTTTTTAACTCTATCCTCATCAAAGTTGAATGGATCCATAAAGTGCATACAGGAAATGAGCATTGAATCCTTGGAAAAGTCGCCTAAAGCTTCATAATCTCCTTTAACGAATACATTCAACAATATTTTTTTGATATCCAAATCCTTTGGAGACCTGCTTGTGTGAATCATCTTAGCAAGATTTCCAGTCAATCCTGCTAAAACCCTTTTACGAGTACCAAATTTACCAGATTTAAGTTTTTCATTGTACTCCTTTAATTTATCGCATAAATCCTCAACATCAATGAAATCAGTAATTGGAATTAGTTTATCCTTACCTTCACCCTCAGTTTTTTCTCTGAAAACATAAGTAGCTATTCCACAGTGCTCATGACAGTTCAAGGTTACTTTGGCTGAATCGAGACCATCCAATAATGAAATAAATTCAGCAATCGGTTCAACAAAGGATGGTGGGTAAAAAGCGCTTGTTGGAACCTGGCCGTCAGTTTCGTCCTCGATGATTTTGACAAAGTCAGGAATGGTAATTCTTTGCTCTTCCACATGTTCTGACGGAGTTCTTCCTGAAAATGAAACAGGCTGGAAGTTTACGCCATAAATAATATCATTATTGTCAAAAGCGAATTTGATAATTTCCCCAACTTGATTATCATTAACTCCTTTAACAAGTGTAGGTACAAGTACAATACCTAAACCGGCTTTTCTACAGTTTTCGATAGCCTGAATTTTGTCTGGAAGCAGGTTTCTTCCTTTATTCTTTATATAAGGTTCAGGAGTTACCCCTTCAAAAGAAAGATAAACAGTATTTAATCCGGCATTTTTTAATTCCTGTGCCAAATTATCCCTTTTAGCCAACCTTATACCGTTAGTTGCAATTTGAACATGAGTAAATCCTTCCTCTTTAGCCATTTCAATAAGTTCAACTATATCTTTTCTAACAGTAGGTTCTCCACCAGCATATTGAATAGCAGGACAAGGATGAGGTTTTAAATTCCTTAAATTTTTAAGCATCTGTCTGATTTCTTCTTTGGAAGGTTCATATAAAAATCCTGCCGCAGCCGCATTTGCAAAACAAACCGGACATCTTAAATTACACCTGTTTGTTACATCAATCAAACCCAATACTGTAGAAGTTTCATGTTTGGAACATAAACCGCAGTTATCCGGACAAGGAGCACTATCCTCAACACAAGGATTGTCTACACCGGAAACAGTAGGGATGTATTTTTCTACCCTGTTATATAATCCTTCATCACTCCAATAAGTGTTGATAAACTCTCCATGGTCTTCACAAGTTTTTTTAATGAAGATTTTTCCATCTTCATCATAAACTTCAGCCTCAAGAGCTTTACCACACTCAGGACATAAACTTTTTGTATCTTTAATTTTCAAAAAAATCACCTTTTTAGCAATATGAAACTCATATTAACATAAACTTAATATAATATTATATATTTGAATTAATGTAATATTTAAACTTAATTAAATATAAGTAATTATATACTACTTTAGACAAAATTATAATAAACCGTATTGGAGAAAAAATAAATGAACATCCAAATAATATTAATTGCATTTTTAACAACACTCTATTTCATACTCCCAGCATACTTCTCAAATGGAGGAGCATTAGTGTTCGGAGGAGGAACACCAATTGATTTTGGAAAAAGTGACAGCAAAGGTGTTCGATGGATTGGAGATGGAGTTACCTGGAGAGGCATTATCGCAGGGTCTTTAATTGGAATAATAACTGGAATTGCCCAAGGATATCTTGCGCCATACATAATTGAAGCCATCGGCCCAATCATCATTACTCCAATCGTTACCGACATACCTAATGGAATAGTAATTGGCTTTTTACTTGGTTTCGGTGCCCTTTTAGGAGATGCATTAGGTAGCTTTTTAAAAAGAAGACTGGGAATTGGCAGAGGAGAACCTGCACCCATTCTAGATCAGTTGGATTTTATAATAGTTGCATTAATTTTAGTCTCACCAGTTGTTAAGTTAAACTGGATATTCATTATAATGGCCATTGCCCTAACATTAATCATACATCTAACAGCAAATACCTGTGCATATTTGCTCGGATTAAAGGACGTATGGTATTAATTTAAAAATTTTTCCATCATGACAGCAGTTCCCACAGCAGGAGCTACAGTGCACTCATCATCAGTTAAAATATCTCCCATTGATTTAACTTCCAAACCTAAAAGTTCTGCTGCTTTTTTATCAAGAATATCTTTTCCAAGACCTGTGGTTACAATCAGATTTAAACCTTGAGTTTCACAAACCTGTTTTAATCCGCCTGCAATTTGTTCCACCTGCTTTTGATGAATATACTCACACATTTCTGTGACATCATCCATGGAAAGCATTTCCAAATCGGCACATACAACACGTGCAATCCTTTTTGCACAGTCAAGTTTGGATTTTCCCTCACCGTCAAAAGTATCGCAGATATAATCTTTCTCATCAATCAAATCCAAAACCATATATACATCAGCAGTTTGTGCAAACAGTTCTGAAGCAACTCTGTAGGATTTTCCATTCAATTCAACCTTATCAAGAAAACTGGCAAGATTTGTTCTTAAAGTACCTGTGTAAACCAATTCCCCTGTTGCAGACCTGTCAAAATCGGATTTACCAATTGCACATTCCCTTCCTTCCTTAATTGGGATGATATCTGTTGTAGTGCTTCCGGTATCGATGAATATGCAGTTATCTGAAATCAAAGTTGCAATCTGAGCGGTTGCAATCCAATTTGCAGCAGCTGCCTTAAGAGGATTTTTTTCAATTTCTGATTTTGTCATCATTCCGTCAATGCCGACATATGCTATCGGGCATGAAAATGCCTCTTCACATTTTTTAACCACATCCAATACGCCTTCCTTTTTCGTATCATATGCATCGACAAGCTCAGCAGTCATTGAAATGCCTACAGCATCAATTTCACTTAAATGACAGATATTTTCAATCAATTCAATTAATACATGTGACAGGTCATCATTATTGCTCCACATAGGGAGATATGCAAAATCAACTTCAATATTTTTTATCTCACCCTTTTCAAAGTCGATTACGGCAAGGTCGGTATTTGCACCTCCAATGTCAAATCCTGCAATTTTCATATTATATTCTCCTAATATCCAGTGAATCCCCAGATTTTTTAAACTCAACTTGTCCATCCAGGGAAATGTTCAAATCATCGATGCTGATTTTTCCATCAATCAAATCAATGATGCTTTTACCAATGTTAAAGTTGGCAATTTCCTTTAAACCGACATAAGGGGTGGTGAATCTTGAATTGATTTCCAAAAGGTATACTGAGTAGATATCCTTTTCATCAGCGTTGATAATCAAATCCACACCTACAAATCCTTTAAGACCATCAATTGCTTCAACAGCATTTTTTGCAATTTCAAATGCTTCATCCTTGTATTCACTTTTGTAGGGAAGTTTTCCACCTAAATAAGTTCCCTTATCATCTTTCAGTTCAACAAACTGTTGATTTAAACTGACAGGAATGGCCTTTTTGCCGTCTGAAATCAGACTGACACTTATATCTGTTCCTTCAATATATTCCTGAACTATTATTCTGGAACCCGGTCTGAAAATTTTTTCCAAATCATAAGATAAATCTTCAATATTGTCAATGATTACAATATCCTCACAATCAACACCAATCAATGGTTTAATTATCAGTTTCAATGGTGTCAACGGGTCTTCAGCCTGCCATTTTTCATGCAGATTCTCGATTGCCCTTTTCCAATAACCTTT
>JAUNXD010000088.1:4071-6617 GCA_030539985.1 Methanobrevibacter sp. | reverse complement strand
TTCCTTGGAAGAATCCACCAGCAATATCTCCCCCTCTTTTCTCAATGTCTTTACCAATTATTCTGGCTCCTTTCACGCCAGGCTGTTCGGGAAGTCCGAAATATGTATCCACAATTACAAAATTCAACCAACAAAGAATTGCAGCAATTATAATTCCAATTAATTCATTCATCAATACCCTCTCCCGTATTTTCATCCAGGGGTTTCGGAAATACAAAATCAAATAAATATTTCACAAATAATGCAGATAAAACACCAATAATAACTGCCAAAACCAATCCGTTATACATAAAAGTATAATTTAAAACCAGAAATATGGAAAGGATTCCAATAGCAATTATTGGAGTAGGATAAATTGCACTTACATCAAAAGAATACCTATATGGTTTGCTAGGAAGCAATGGTAACCTTAAAACTAAAGCTACAATAATGGAACAAACAATAGCCACAATATAAGCTAGTATAATATCAAATGAAGATAAAGCCATATTGCCAAGCCCATAGAAATTACTATACGAAGCAAAATATATGGTATCAAACACGAAATTAAACATATTATTAGACTCCTCTTATATAAGTAATATACATATAAAAATATATAAATATTGTTACTTAAAAATAATATATAACTTCTTAATTATAACTAAAATTAACAATTGGTGGCTTAATGAAAAATAAAAATATTTTAATCACTGGTGGAGCGGGATTTATTGGTTCCCACATTGCCAATTCATTAATAGATGAAAATAATATCACCATTATTGATAATCTCTCCACAGGTAACCTTAAAAATTTAAAAGATAAAGAACATAAAAATTTAAATTTCATCAAAGCAGACATCTGCAATACCAATTTGGACGACTTGACATCCGGAATAGACTACATTTTTCATTTTGCGGCCATGGCCAGTGTTCCATTAAGTGTTGAAAATCCTGTTGAATGTAATGAAATAAACCTTAACGCCACCATTAAGCTTTTAAAATCAGCAGTTAACAATGACGTTGAAAAAATAGTGTTTTCATCATCCTCTTCAGTTTATGGAGAAAACAGAAATATACCTTTAAAAGAAACCGAGCCACCAATGCCAGCATCTCCCTATGCAGCATCAAAAGCAAGTTGCGAATTATATTTAAGAACATTTTATGAAAGTTACGGTTTAAATTACACTGCATTAAGATATTTTAACGTGTTCGGACCTAATCAAGATAAGAATTCCCAGTATGCCGCAGTTATACCTAATTTTATCAGCGCATTCCTTGAAGGTGAACAGGCCGAGATTTATGGTGACGGCGAGCAGACCCGGGACTTTGTTTATGTGGGAGACGTTGTAAAAGCAAACATAAATGCATGCAAGTCAGATTACAACGGCATCGTGAATATCGCATCCGGTGAAAAGATGACCGTCAATAAACTATATGAAATCATTAAAAATACTCTGAACAGTGATTTGGAACCTAAATATCTGCCTAAAAGACCTGGCGATATAAAACATTCACTGGCTGATGTAAGCAATATGGAAAAGATTGGCTTAAAAATTGATTCCACAAAATTTGAAAGCCAACTAATTGAAACCATTAACTGGTTCAGAACCATTTTATAAGAGGGTAGCATGGATAAATCCGTTAAAAATTTCAATGTTCGTTTAAGAACAATAACAATAAAGGAACTGATTGTTGGAATAATCCTAACATTTATCCTATCCGGAATACTGATGCTCATCTTTCCTGAAATTTACGAATCCGATGAATTATTCTTCATAGTCTTTTTATTGATTGGAGCATTGTTATTTGTATGGGCACTGAGAGGCACTAAAGGCCTTGACCAGAATATTGAAAATATATTCGAAGAAAATACGAAAAAAGAAATTATTTACGTATTTCTAATAAACATATTATTTGCATTTTTATTTACTTTTTTGATTTCATCAGTAGACATTCTGATAGGAATGAGTGACCCGACATGGACTTCAATATGGAATGTGGACAAAGTAGATATCGATTCCAGCGTGGTCATTCTCGACGCAATCGGCGCCATAATATTTGCACCGATAATGGAGGAATTAGTTTTTAGAGGAGTATTGTTCAACCGGCTAAAAATTAGGACCGGAATCATTCCTGCAATGCTGATTTCATCATTTTTATTTGCTATCGGACATGATTTTGGAGGAATAATTAGCGCATTCTTATTTGGAATATGTATGTGCATATTATACTTAAAAACAGACAATATTCTGGTTCCGATGAGTGTTCATTTTATTAATAATGTGGTTGCTACAGTTCTTGATCTCACGGGATTGGATATAGTGATATCACAGTTTCCTCTGATTATACCATCTACAATCATTTCAGTTATAGCAACAATCTATCTAATCAAATACATAATCAAAGAAACAAGAAAACTGAAAAATCGGTACAGTTAAAAAAAAAGAGCTGATTAGTGGAATCCGCATCCACTACAGGTTTCGCATTTTTCCTCTTCCATTGGATCATACTGCTTATCTTCCTGCAAAGTTGCTGAGATAAAATACTGGTCCATTTCATTTTTAT
>JAUNXD010000088.1:0-4061 GCA_030539985.1 Methanobrevibacter sp. | reverse complement strand
TCAAAACTGGAGAAATTCCTTTAAAGTCACATTTGATATCGCCAGTTCCGCAAATATCGACCATTATTGGCTCACCCAATTTAAATCTTTTAAAATAGGATTCAACTTCATCTATTAAAGATCCAGGCACTCTGAAATTAAAAGATAAAATATTATTCTCCTTCATTTTTAAACCAACATATTTCTGGTCAATTTCATAGTTTAAACCTAATTGTTTCTTAAATGTTATGTTAGTTCCAATCTCATTAGATGTCATTTCAATATCTCCTTAAATGATTAAATTAAAATTATTGTTTGTAATATATAAAACTTTCCACCAATATATTCGAAAGAAAAAAATTTTCCGTTCAGGCAATTTATAACGAATTATAACGATTTTTAATAAAGTATATATAAAGTTAAATTCAAAATTTATAATATTATAATACTATTAATTATAATAAGAAAATCAATTGAAAAAATAGGTGTTTATGAATGAATGAATACAACAAAGATATTGGAAATAGGATTAGAGAATTGAGAGAATTATCAGATATTACCATTAAGGAAATTGCAGAAGAATTGAATATTACACAAGAAACTTACATCCAATATGAAAATGCAGAAGTAGACATTCCAGCAAGTTTTTTATATGAACTTGCACACATCTTTAAAGTTGATTTAGGATTATTACTAACTGGTGAAGAAAGCAGAATGAGTATCTTCGACGTTACTCGTGCAGACAAAGGAGTTTCAGTGGATAGAAGAAAAGAATATACCCATCAAAACCTATGTTCTAAATTCATAAATAAAAAAGCCGAAACATTCCTTGTTGTTGTAGACCCTGAAAAGAATCCCGTGCCTTCACTGAACTCACACCCAGGACAGGAATTCAACTATGTCCTTGAGGGCTCATTAAAGATATACATACACAATAACGAAATCATATTGAACGAAGGAGACTCAATATTCTTCGATTCAACACACAGACACGCAATGGTAGCACTTAACGATAAACCCGCTAAATTCTTAGCAGTAATCATATAACATTTATGGAGTAATTATAATGACATCATTAATAGGAGATTTTGTTGAAAGAGTTGAATTCAACTCTTATGAAGACTTTTTTAAAAATTTTAAGCTAAAATATAACGAGGATTACAACTTCGGATTTGATGTTGTAGACAAATATGCTGAAATCGATCCGGATAAAACAGCTTTAATATGGACAAATGACCATGATGAAACTTACACTTTCACTTTCAAAGATATGAAAGAATATTCAAACAGAGCTGCAAATCTGTTCAAACGTTTAGGAATTAAAAAAGGTGACTGTGTAATGCTCACCTTAAAAAACAGGTATGAATGGTGGTTCTGTATGGTTGCATTACATAAAATTGGTGCAATCGCCATTCCCGGAACACACATGTTAAAACTTCATGATATCGATTTCAGATTAAGTCAGGCAAATGTTAAAATGGTTGTGTCTATTGAAGAGGATTCACTGCTTCCGGACTATGAAAAAGCACAGGAAGAGTTAGGAATTGATTTGAAAAAATTAGTAATTGAAACTGAAAGGGACGGATGGATAAACTTCAGTGAAGCAATAAAACAAGAAAGTCCAATATTTGAAAGACCAACCGGTGAAGATAAAACTTATGCTGAAGAAATATTTTTAATCTACTTTACTTCAGGAACCAGCGGACTGCCAAAAATGGTTTCACATAAACACACTTACTCTTTAGGACATATTCCAACTGCAAAATACTGGCATAATGTTGTGGAAGACGGCATACACCACTCCGCAGCAGATACCGGATGGGGTAAGGCTGTATGGGGAAACATTTATGGTCAATGGATTAGTGGAACCGGAATATTTATTTATGATTATGACAGATTTGATGGAATAAAATTACTTGAAAATATAATTAAATTCAAAGTAAATACTTTCTGTGCCCCTCCAACAGTTTACAGATTCCTAATTAAGGAAAATATTCAGGGATATGACTTTTCAAACATTACTTATGTCACCACTGCAGGCGAGCCACTTCCTCCAGAAGTATCCAACAGATTCTATGATATTTCAGGTTTAAGAATTAAAGAAGGATTCGGTCAGACTGAAACCACATTATCTATCGGAACATTCATATGGCTGGATGCAAAAGTTGCTTCAATTGGAAAACCCTCCCCATTATTTAATTTAGAATTACATGATGAAAACGATGAACAAGTGGAAATTGGAGAAGAAGGAGAACTTTGTTTCAAACTTGAAGATGGTCCAAATCCTGGATTATTCAAAGATTATGTTAATGATGAAGAAAAATACAAACAGCAAATCCATGACGGTTACTATCACTGCGGAGATACCGCATGGGTGGATGAAGACGGTTATGTTCACTTTGTCGGAAGAAACGATGATATTATCAAATCTTCAGGTTACCGTATAGGACCATATGAAGTTGAAAGCGCAGTACTGTCTCACGAAGCGGTTTCAAACTGTGCAATTACAGCTTATCCTGATGAAGTAAGAGGCCAAATCGTAAAGGCAACAATTGTCCTGCAACCAGGCTTTGAACCGTCAGAACAACTTACAAAAGACATTCAAAATCATGTTAAAAACGTAACAGCTCCTTATAAATACCCAAGAATGGTTGAATATAGAGATGAACTTCCAGAAACCATCAGCGGTAAAACAAGAAGAGTTGAAATCAGAGAAAAAGATTACAATAAATAATTCAGATGATATAAATGACAGAAGAAATATCTTATCCAGTTATAAATAAGGAGATTTGCAAAGGATGTATGAGATGTATCGTCGGATGCCCTCAAAATGCAATTGTCCTTAGTGATGAAATGAATAATGCTGGTTACCAATTTGCCGTTTACAGCGGCGACGGCTGTACAGGATGTAAAGACTGTTACTTTACCTGTCCCGAACCGTTGGCGCTTGAAGTGCATCAGCTGAAAAACATCAGAAATGATGACGTTGCAAAAATGATTAAGGCTAAAGTAGCCAGTAAAGGGGGAAATTAAATGACCAATCAAATGGTAAAAGGAAATACTGCAGTTGTTATCGGTGCAATGTATGCAGGATGCGACTGTTTCTTTGGATATCCGATTACACCGGCAAGTGAGATTTTACACGAAGCATCAAAATACTTCCCTATGGTTGGAAGGAATTTTGTTCAGGCCGAAAGTGAAGAGGCTTCAATCAATATGGTTTACGGTGCATCAGGTACCGGTCACAGGGTTATGACCTCCTCATCAGGACCAGGAATCAGTCTGATGCAGGAAGGATTCACATTTCTTGCAGGTGCCGAATTACCTGCTGTTATTGTTGATATTATGAGAGCAGGACCGGGACTTGGAAATATCGGACCTGAACAGGGAGACTACAATCAGGTCGTTAAAGGCGGTGGACATGGAAACTACAAAAACATTGTTCTTGCACCAAATAGCGTTCAGGAAATGTGTGACCTGACCATGAAAGCATTTGAACTTGCAGACAAATGGAGAAATCCAGTAGTCGTTCTTGCTGATGGTACCCTAGGTCAGATGGCAGAACCGTTAGTTTTCCCTGAAAAGGCCATTGAACCTAAAAATGACAAACCATGGGCAGTTAAAGGAAATAAAGAAACCATGGAAAACCTCATAACATCAATTTATAATGATTTTAATGAATTGGAAGACTTCAACTACAAACTTCAGGAAAAATATGCTCAAATTGAATCCGAAGAAGTAATATATGATGAATATTATGTTGAAGATGCAGATATTGTTCTGGTTTCATATGGTATCAGTTCAAGAATTGCAAGATCCGCCGTTGACAAAAGCCGTGAAAAAGGGATAAAAGTTGGACTTTTAAGACCTATAACTTTATCTCCTTTCCCAACTGACAGAATTAAGGAATTGTCAGATAAGGGAGTCAGTTTCATTTCAGTTGAAATGAGTAACGGACAATTACTGGCTGACGTGCAATTTGCAGCATTAAGAAAAGAAGACACTCATTTGGTCACCAGAATGGGTGGAACTCTAATAGAATGAAAACAGATCCTTGCTAAAATTTATGAACTAGCAGGATC
>JAUNXD010000087.1:628-6654 GCA_030539985.1 Methanobrevibacter sp. | reverse complement strand
AAAAAAAGAGATAAATTAATCCATTCTGATATTGATATTCAGTTGATAGCATTTTCAAAAGAAATGGGATTAGTATTAATCTCAAATGATTAGGATATAAAATTTTTTGCTGATGAATTATTTGAAAGGATCTGTCTAATCAGATTTTTAGTTTAAAAGAATTAAATGTCTACAATAACTGATCAAACTCTTTTTGTGCATTTTCATAAAAGCATGCCAGTTCACGGCCGTTTACAAAAATATGTGAAACTGTAATTGAAACGCTTATTTCATAGTTTTCATTTACCTTACCCCAGGTGACAAGTGGCTGAATTGCATTTCCTGTAACTTCACAGTTGGTAATCATGTCAAAATCGACCCAGGGGATACATGATAAGTTCACAATATTGGTTAAATCCCTGTTTTCCATTTCAGTGAAAAAACCTTCTTTTCTGCCTTCTAAAATATCTGATATCATTTCACGAACATAATCATGCCATTCATTAATGTCTTTAAAATCCTGAGGGGTCCTGACGCGCATTTCCCTGTAGATGTCATTGTTTTCATCCATGATTGGTGAAACGCCTTCAAGATAATCATATTCTATTACTTTTCCGTCAATTATTCTTCTTTTCAGTTGAGGTACTGAGTTGACGGCATTCATCAGACATCCAAGACTCATTACAAAAAAGGACTTGTCATTTTCATGGCACCATTTCCATAATTTCTCGGCATTTATCCTGGCAGACATTGCATATCTTGCAGAATGAAAATTTATAAAGGGATTGTTATCTAAATCAAATTCAATTTCTCTCATTTTTAAAACCTTAATCTTTTTATATCTTTTTAAATAAATATAATTTTGTATAAATCATAATGTGGTTTTGTTAAAATGAAAGTAGTAATTGTAGGTGGGGGAGCTGGAGGAATCTCAACAGCTTCCAATATTCGTAAACTCGATAAAGATATAGAGATAACTGTAATCACAAGAGACAATAAAGTAGCATACTCTCCATGTGCAATACCTTATGTACTGTCCGGTACTATTGAATCTTTTGATGATATTATCATGAGAACTCCCGAAGAATATAAAGAAAAGGACATTGATGTAATCATTGAAGCAGAAGTAACTGCAGTTGACTCAGGTAAGAAAACAGTTACCTATGAGAAAAATGGTAAATCAACAGTTCTTGATTATGATAAACTGGTTCTTGCAACCGGAGGTAATCCTTTTGTTCCTCCAATGCAGGGAGTGGAACTGGATGGAGTTTTCAGAATCCGTAACATTGATGATGGTATTCGTGTACAGGAAGCAATGAAAGATGCTAAAAGTGCAATCGTAACTGGTGCAGGTTTGATTGGTATTGAAATTGCATTTGCACTTAAAAAACAGGGTTTAAATGTTATTTTAAGTGAAATGTTACCTCAAATCGTTCCAAGATCTCTTGATAAGGACATGTCAGATATTCTGGTAAACTATCTTGAAATGGAAGGAATCAAGGTAGTTTTAGGAAAACCGATTACTAAACTGATTGGTGATGGCAAGGTTGAAAAGGCATGTTTCGGTGATGAGGATTTATATGATGCTGATATGGTAATTATGGCAACCGGTGTAAGAGCAGAGCTTGATCTTGCAAAAATGGCCGGATGTGAAATCGGAAGATGGGCAATACTTGTAAACGACAGGATGGAAACATCAGTTGAAGATGTATATGCAGTCGGAGACTGTGTTGAGTCCAAAGATTTGATTTTAGGTTCAAACACTATTTCCCAATTGGGTACTACTGCAGTGCGTGAGTCAAAAACCCTTGCACGTACAATTTGCGGCAAGAAATCAAAATTCAATCCGGTATTGAACTCAATGGTTTCAAAAGTGGGAAAACTGGAATTCGGTGCAGTAGGTTACACCACAAGCTTTGCACAGCAGAACCGTATCAGACCTGTAGTGCAGAAGGTACAGGCACTTACAAGAGCACGTTACTATCCAAATGCAAAACCAATGGATATCAAGGTTATATGTGACGGAAACGGAACCATTATAGGATGCCAAATCATAGCAGAGGAAAGGGTTGCAGAAAGAATCGATACAATGACACTGGCAATAACAGAAGGTTTAACCTGCTTTGATTTAAGCAATATGGAATTTGCTTATGCACCGCCTGTGTCAATGGTTACAGATCCGTTAATCCTTGCTGTAGAGGAAGTAAGTAAAAAATTCACTTAAATATTAAAGGAGGAGTATAATTATGCCAGAACAAGGTCACGGTCATGGTCATCATGGTCACGGGGGTCAGATGACTCCGGAACAGCAAATGCAGATGATGCAACAGGAGATTAGACTAGCTAAAAATCTCAGTCAGATTAAAAATAAAATCGTTGTAATGAGTGGAAAAGGAGGAGTAGGTAAATCTACCGTCGCAGCAAACATTGCCGAAACTCTCCAGGCAATGGGATATAATGTAGGTATCCTTGATGCAGATATTCACGGTCCCAATATTCCTAAAATGCTTGGAGTTGAAATGCTTGAAGAGGAATTCAACCAGTACCAATTCGATACATTTAAAGAAATCGTCGAAGAGGGACTTGACACAACTTTGCCTGAAGAAAAACAGAAGGAATACATTGAAGAGAAGAAAAAAGATTATCAGCACTCCATTTTCCCGGTTAAAACCAAAAGCGGTTTGAAGGTAATGTCAATGGCATTTTTAATCGATGCACTTGACAGACCGATCATATGGAGAGGACCTCAAAAAACAGGTGCAATCAAACAGTTAATTTCAGACTGTCACTGGGGAAAACTTGACTTTCTGGTTATTGACAATCCGCCGGGTACCGGTGATGAACCTTTAACAGTACTTCAGTCCATTCCGGAAACCGATCTGGTACTGATGGTTACAACACCTAACGTCGTTTCACAGGAAGATGTGCTCAAGTGTGTTAAAATGGTTGAAATGATGAATATAGATAAGATTGGCCTTATCGAGAATATGGCTTACTATATCTGTCCTCATTGTGGTGAAAAATTAAACATTTTCGGTGAAGGTAACGGTAAGAAATTCGCTGATGAAATGGAAATTACCTATCTGGGCGATTTGCCGATTGAAGAGAATGTTTCAGACGCACCTAACAGAGATGCAACCATTTCAGTTTTAGACCCAACCGATGAAGTCTCAAAAAGGTTTGTCGAAATAGTTGAAGATATAAAAAAAGAGTTTTTAAAGTAAGCTAGTATTCAGTATATAGCTTACACTACTAATATTAACGAGATATCCTAAGAATTTAGGATCATCTTCTAATTTTTTAAAGTAATCCAGTTTTTCAATGATGTAATCCTTGTTTTCATCCATCACGTTTAAGGAAAAGTACTGCATGCCCAGGATATATTCCCTCTCATCGCTAAATACAGGAACAATATATTCGTCATCATTTCCGTAGGGAATTTTAACAGGCTCGTTGTTTTCAACTGATATTATAAATTCATTATCCTTAATGTATTCTTTCATGTCTTCTTCTATTTTTAAAACAGCTTCCTGATTTTTGTTTTCACCCTGCATGTATGCAAGATTTATCATGTTTTTAAATTCGGTGTTTTTTATTTCTTCCAGTTTCATTGTAGTTATATTTATATTTTTTAGTATATAATAATTCGATTTAGGTAAAACTAAAATTTTATATTATATTAATTTAAAAGATTATATCGTGTACGTACTTGAGGTGAAATAATTTGATTAATAAAAGATATATGTTAATCCTATTATTTCTGTTAATCATTGCAATTCCAACATCCTTTGCTGGTGATAATGACACTGAATTGGATGTTAGTGAAATAGAAACATTAAAATCACCAATTGATAATGTTAATGTGTCTAGTAATGATGAGGAGGAAATAATAGGTGAAGATTCACATGTCTACTTTGATGCTTCTGTTTCAGTTGATGGTAGTGGAACTCAAAGCAGACCTTATAAAACATTAAATGGGCGTTTAAGTGGTTATACCTATTACCATTTTGCTCCTGGTGAATATACTGTAAGTTCAAAGCCATATTCATCATTTTCATCAACAACAATGAATATTATTGGTGATGATCCTGAAAATACAATAATAAGATATACAGGTTCAGGCAATTTCTTTTCAGGTATAAGTTTGAATCTGACTGGAATCACATTGAAAAACATTAATATTGTAGCATCAAGCATAACTGCTACAAATACCATTTTTGATTCTGCAAAGGCGGATATCGATCTTGAAACATCTGCAAATTATAACTATGGAAATTCCTATGGTGGTGCAATTAAAATCTCAGGAAGCGGTTCCGGAAATATGTGGGATGATTTCTGGAGTCAAAATGGTGGAAGTTCCTATACACCATCAAAAGCTGAATTCGATAATTGTGTATTCAAAAACAATAATGCAGCTTATGGAGGAGCATTTTATGTTGATTCTGCAACACTGACACTCAGAAACTGCAGGTTTGAATCAAATCATGCACCTAATGGGGGTGGAGCGATTGCTGCAGTTAATGGTGCAAAGCTTACTTTAACTGACAGTGAATTTAATGGAGATTACTCATCCTATGACGGTGGTGTTGTGTATCTTTTCAACAATTCTCAGGCAACAATCACAAGAGCCACATTCAATGACTGTACAGCAGGTTTAGGTGCTGGAATAACATCAATTAACTCACAAACAACAATAATCGGCAGTAACTTTAACCGTAACAGAGTATTGTATGCAGGTGGGGCTATTTATGCAATGTATGGTTCATTGACTGTTGAAAATTCAAATTTCAACTCCAATTATGCGGTTGTTGGTGGGGCTATTTATGCTGATAATTTAACATCATTTAAGGTTATAAATTCTAATTTTAAAGATAATGAGGCAACAAGTGCCGGTGGAGCAATTTTAAGCTGTGCTAATGCTCAAAAAACAATAACTAATCCAACATATGTTAACAATAAGGCAGAACAGGATAATGATTTGCATGAATCAAGTTTTTTAGATGTGTTTATTGGAAGTGATGATTATGAGATGTTACAATATAAATCAAGTTATAATGGCCAATTGCCACAAAAATTTGATTTAAGAACATATGGTTATGTAACACCACTTGAAGACCAAAACAACAGTGGTAATTGTTGGGCATATGCCACAATTGCGGCATTGGAATCATGTATATTAAAGGCATCAGGTAAAGCCTATGATTTATCAGAAGGTAATCTGAAAAATCTTGTTCAGAAATACTCTAATTATGGTTGGACTTATGAGACCAACAATGGTGGATTTTATGAGATGGTAATGGGATATCTGACTGGATGGTTGGGTCCGGTTAATGCATCAAGTGATCCTGCCGATGATTGGGATGTGTTGGCACCAGTATTGAACAGTGTTGTTCATGTTCAAAATATATTGTATCTTCAGAGGACATCATACACTGACAACAATGCAATAAAAGAAGCAATAATGAAGTATGGTGCTGTTGCAACTGAAATATATATGGACTTTTCAGGAACATATTACAACTCCGGAACTTACGGATATTATGTCAACACCCAAAAGGACCGCAACCATGCGATTTGTGTTGTAGGATGGGATGATACATATTCAAAAAACAATTTTAAAACAGCAGCTCCTGGTAATGGCGCATGGATTGTTAAAAACAGTTACGGTTCAAGATGGGGTAACGGTGGATATGGTTATGTGTCATATTATGATACTACACTCTTTTCATTAAAACTGAACCAGCTGAATGCCTACACTTTCATATTTAATGATACAATAAGATTCAATAAAAACTACCAGTATGATATGGGATACACTGACTATTTCCTTGACGGTAGCAATACTATCTGGTGTAAAAACGTTTATACTTCACAGGGTAATGACAATATTGCAGCATTTTCCACTTTTTTCAATCAGACATGTGATTGGACAGCTTATGTATATGTCAATGATGAATTGAAACTCATACAGTCAGGTAAGGGACAGCCGGGATATTATACTTTCAATCTGAACTCACAAATTCCGGTAAAAGTTGGTGATAAATTTG
>JAUNXD010000087.1:0-618 GCA_030539985.1 Methanobrevibacter sp. | reverse complement strand
CATAATGATAACGGTTATGCGAACTTTGCAATTTCAGAAAAAACCACTTATGGATTGAGCCATGAACATCATGGTCCGGGAATGTCATATTACAGTAAGGATGGTGTAAATTGGAATGATTTATATGGATTTGAATATAATGCATCTGATTATGGTCATCTTTATTATTCACAGGCTGCATGTCTAAAAGTATTTACAACTGAAGGCCCAAAAGAAGCACTTGCTACCTCTACAGAAATCACAACTGTTAATTCCAAAGGAATTAGTGTTAAGATTCGTGATTCAAACAATAGGAATGTCAATATGGGTACTGTGAGATTTTATGTAGACGGAAATTATTACACTTCCAGTGTTTCAGGTGGAATGGCTTATTTGAATGTTTATTTGGCTCCGGGGTCACATTCGATTAATGCAACATATATTCAAAACAGCAATTATAACTTATCAGCAGACTCTAAACTTATTGTTCTGACACAAGAAGACTTAACATTGACAATTTCAGTTGAAAATATTGTTTACGGTAGTGATTTACTTGTTGATTTTGATTTAAGAAATGCAAACAATACATCTGTTGTGTTGCCGATTAAAGTAAATGTTGATGGTAAAAATTATACAGTA
>JAUNXD010000331.1 GCA_030539985.1 Methanobrevibacter sp. | reverse complement strand
ATATTATCTGGAATAACCATTATTTCTTCTGATAGTAATTATGGAATTGTTGTTGATAATACGAAAAATGTCCAAATTAAAGATAACAAAGTTGTTGGTGGAATAACTAATATTCTAGTTAGTAATTCAGATAAAATCACTCTATCTGGTAATAATATTTCTCAAGCCAAATGTGACGGTTTGCATTTGCAAAACATCAAAAATAGTGTTATTGAAAAAAATGACATATCATTTTGTAAAAAATCTGGCATATTGACAGATGGTTTGTATTATTCCAATATTACTTATAATACTATTTATAGCAACGATTTAAATGGGATTACAGTAAATGGCATATCTTCTCATAACTTGATTTATAAAAATACGGTTTATAATAACATTAATGGCATTTATATTAATTCCACATCTGTCTACGATCAGGTCAAATCCAATTCAATGACAGACAGTAGAAGAGATCCTCGTTCAATTATGGGTGGAGATGAAACTGGTAATGGTTTTTTATTAGGTAGTGGCTTTAAAAGTTCAGGTGAATCCATTCTTAAAGTTGAGCATAACTATTTTGCACATAACCAGTTTTTCCAAGCTAAAAATTATTGGCAAAATGAGAATTTTGCAATGGGTCAAAATTACTACAATTCTGATGATCCATCAGGTACATTTGTATGTCCAAGACTTTTAGCATCTTTAATGAAACTGGATACTTTTTCTGTAAGTAATACTTTAACTTTTCAATTAAGAGATTCTTCAGGAAAAGCTGTAAATGATTTTGCAACATTCCAGACAAGAGTAAATGTTGATGGAAATCAATATACTGTTACATTCAATAACGGTAGAGCCACTATTACTGATGTCGACCCTAATGTTGATCATGACATCGAAGTTGAGATGGAAAACGGATTTATTAAGAAAGTTGCAAACAAAGCATCTGGCGATGAAGGAAACTCCGAAGATTCCAAATCCTCTTCAAGTGTGGGAGATAGAGGTTCAAGTTCTGATGGTAATGATGGGGCTTCTGAAGTTCGGGGAAATTCCAACTATCAGGGATCATCTACTGGCGGAAACTCTTCAGGTTCTCATGTAGCAAATTCAGATAAATCCGGTAACTATGGAACCAACAGTTCAAGTATTCCTTCCCAAGACACATCAGACAATGGTAATAATGCTTTATATAATGGTGATTTGAATGCTGGAGATTCCGGAAGCGGTGATGCTTCACAGGAAGGAAAAGCATACGAAATTGTCCCTCCAGTCACAACTTCAAAGGAACTCACAAATACATCAGGCCTTGTTGTATTGAGTATTCTGTCAATTATGGGAATGCTGATTTACGGATATTGGCGTAAAGATGAATTCGAACAATGAAATTTTCTTTTTTTCTTTTTTCTTTATATATTATTAAAACCAATCATTAACTGATGACAGTCAAAACTCATTCTTTAAAAATTGATACTGATAAAAAATTTGAAATCATTGACATTACCTCAAAAATCAACGAGTTGATTGATGTGGATGAAGGCATTGTAACCGTTTTTTCAAAG
>JAUNXD010000086.1 GCA_030539985.1 Methanobrevibacter sp. | reverse complement strand
AACCCATTCATCTTCACTTTCAATAAAATCAACAATATAATTAATGTTTTTAAGAATGTACTGGCTTTCCTTGGCGGTTTTGATTAATAGAGTTTTATCCTTAATTTTCTGAAATGCCTTTTCACGGTTGTAAAAGTAAAAGTCGAATTTCATGTTTCCCTCAGTTGAAGGAGAGATATCATAATTGTGGTTGTGAAGGGCAATATCTGTGAGGATTTCCTCATCACTTATCTTATCAATTGCAATTTCCTGAATTGTCCTGTATTGGGACCTGTCTGCAATATAGGCAAGAAGTGATTGGTTTTCCGTGATTTCAATTATCAGAAGCTGGACAACATCATCAAAAGTGTTCAGATTGTTTGCCTGGAAAAATGATTCATCCAAATTCTGAATGACCTTTTTGCGTGATTCCAAATTGAAATTGGTATTTTTAAGCAATGTAATCTTAAACCAGTCAGGATGATTTTCCAAAGATTCACAATTGTCGAAGATAAAATCTATTACCGTATCATCTGAAATTTTCCATCCGTATAAACTGGAAACGTCAGCAAGCAAACTGCAATTTTTAAACATTCCCTCCATCGATTCTATATTTCCCACATCCCATGATTTCAAAGGGGAAACATTTTCCAGCATCTCACATCCATTGAACATGCTTTTTAGAGATCTGACATTTGAAATGTCCCATGACTCCAGCGCAGAGATGTTTGTCAGAGAAGTGCAGTTTTTAAACAGGAATTCGAATGATGTGATATTTGAAGTATCCCAGTTTTTAAGGGAATTGACGTTTTTTAGAGAATTGCAACCTTCAAAAAGACCGGAAATCCTATTGATGTTTGATATGTCCCAGGATTTCAATGGTGAGATATTTTTAAGTGATGTGCAATAGGAAAATATTGACAGAAGACTTTTATTTCTGGTCATTGACGGCAAATTCCAATTTGACAGTGATGAAATGTCCTTAAGATTAATGCATCCTCTAAACAGTGCGGTAATGTTAAATGCATTGGCCATATTCCAGTTTTTCAAGGCTGAAATATCCTCAAGGGATGTGCAGAATTCAAAAAGACATCCCATATCGGTCACATTGCTTACATCCCAATTGGCCAATGGAGAAATGTCCTTGATTGCTCTGCAATCTGAAAACAGATAGTGCATGTCATCCACATTGGAAACATTCCAGTTGGAAAGCGGAGAAATGTCATTTAGGGAACTGCATCCCATAAACATGCAGGACATGTCAATGACCCTTGAAACATTCCAGTTTGAAAGTGCGGAAATGTCTTCGAGACTGGAGCATCCCTTAAACATGTTGCTTACATCATCCACACGGGAAACGTCCCATGTTTCAAGAGAAGAGATGTCTACCAGCGATTCGCATCCGCTAAACATGTCACGTGTGCTTGCAATGTTTCCAACACCGAAAGTTACGATTGCCTTAAGATTTATCAAATCCTTGTATCTAGCTTCCAGAAATGTTTCTCCGAACAAATCTTCACTTATATAGGCGATGTCTTCACGATTTTCAACATAATCCCAACTGGTCAAATTTGTTCCATCATTAAGAATTATGAGCACATTGAAATCGCCCAATTCATAAATGCTTTCTGTAGTAGTGTTGAAATGTTCAAATTCATTTAAATAAATCTTAACCATGAAAAATCCTCTAATAATAATATAGTGCACTTGAATATATAACCATTACTTTTGAAATCAGTATCTGTCAAAATGAACTTTGGATTCGTCATAGCGAAGTTTAACTTCACCTTCATGAGCAGGATAACCCACGCATATGACTGAAAAAGGAATGCAGTAATCGGGAATGTTTAAATACTCCTTCAGTTTTAATGTCCTATCTTCAATCGGATGAAACCCTAACCACACAGCACCCAATCCCTCATGGGTTGCCTGAAGCAGAATGTTTTCGTTGCATGCACCGAGATCCTGCTCAATCATCCTTATGACCTTTGCTTCATTAAGATTGCCAAGGGTTATTATAAGATGTGATGCGTTCTCTGCAGGCTTTGCAAACTTGTGCATTTTGGAAATGGCTTCCTTATCCTCTTTTTTTGATATTACAATGAATTCCCAGGGCTGTGAATTGCAGGATGATGGCGCCTGCATTCCTGCCCTTAATAGATTTTCAATTACTTCTTCAGGAACCTTTTCATCCCTATACTTTCTAATGCTTTGTCTTTTGAATATTAAACTCATTTACTCACCAAACAACTCTTCAATTTCTTGCCTGACAAAGGGATAATCGTTGCTGTCCGTCAGGATATGTATCTGGTCGCCATACTTGATGTGGAAATCCTCTGTTGGAATTATATATTTTCCATTACGGATTACTGATACCACAATAGCATTTTTCGGAAATGGAATGTCCTTGATTTTAAAATTGATGTAGTTGCAATCAAGAGGAACCAGATACTCTGATAAAACATGTTTTGAAGGTTTTTTAACATATTCTCTGTTTTTATTAAGCAGCAACCGGTCATATAATGATTCATAAATAGGTTCATTGCCTAAAAGTGTAGGAACCACATAGGCAATCAGAGATACGATAACCATTGCCACAAGGGATTCTGTTGAACCGCTCATCTCAGCAAGAAGGACTATGCCTGTAATTGGTGATCTGACCGTTGCGGCGAAAAATCCCGCCATTGATATAATTATGAATCTGTAAATCAAATCATGCTGCCATCCGAAGGTCGGAACCACAATCGAACCGAATACCGCTCCAATATAAGCACCCAATACAAGAATAGGAAGGAATATGCCTCCAGGAGCACCTGATGAGAATGAAAACATTGAAAAGAGATACTTTAAAACCAAAAGCAATACCAAAACACCCAATGACGGAATGGCTATATCCAGCATGTCCATCATGAAGTGTCCGCCGTCACTTATTTCGGGAATCATAAGCGCAACAACACCTGAAACCATAAATACCAATACGAACTTAAGCCATGACGGAATCTTCAAACCAGCCACCAGATCGCTTGACGTTATCATTCCAAGGTTATATACATATCCCAAAAGACCTATTATAACTCCTAAAACCATCAGAATCCAATATGATTCAAGGGGAATGTCCAATACCGGAAATGACAATATTGTTGCCTGACCGAATATTGCCTTTGAAATGAAATCGGAAACGATAGCTGACACCAGTGCAATGAAAACAAGTGTCTTGTCGAATCCGTGATTTATTTCTTCCAAGACAAACAGCACTCCTGCAAGAGGAGCGTTGAAAGCTGCGGTAATACCCACTGCAGAACCTACAAGTATCAGTCTGAGCTCATCTGTTTTGGAGCCTTTAAAGAGTTTGGCAATTCCCTTACCTGCCATACCACCTATCTGAACGGATGGACCTTCAGGACCAAGAGACAGTCCTCCCAATGCGGTGAGAACTCCTGCAATTATTTTTGAAAAGAGCACTTTCGCCCAATTGGCTTCCATGTGCCCCTTTACCTCTGCATAAACCTGAGGTATTCCGCTTCCTGCTGAATCGGCTTCCCATTTGGTTAACCAATCGACCAACAGACCCATAATGGCCAAAGCCACAAAAAATAGAATGATATAACCAATGTTGCCATTGATTATACTTAAATAGTCTCTTAAAACACTTTCAGAACCTGCAAGTAAAAAACGGTACAGACATACCATCAAACCTGCAAAAATACCAACCATCACTCCCTGAATGGTCAGTTTAAAAATATATTTAGGGTTTTCGCTAACCGATTTCAGTGTTTTTTCAAGAGATTTCATTACTTACTAATTTTATCTTAAATCATATAAATTATTTTCAAAACCATATCTTAAAAGTCATCTCCAAGCATGGTGAATGCAAGATTTGCAACACTTATATCAAGGTCATTGTTATAGACGAAAAGCAAAAATTCCTTATCCTCGATATTTTTCACAATGGCCCTTCTGACATGCCCTTCGGGAGTGTTTCTGTAAAGCTCCTTTAAAAATTCCTGATTGTGAATCTTTTGAATTGCCTTTACCCTAAGTTCATATAATGATTTGTCCTCTGCAAGCATTCTCAGTATTTTCTCATCCACAATCTCATCAATATACTCCTCACGCTCGAATTCGCTCAGATTATAATCTGTAACCTTTTTATACAGTTCATTTTTGCTGGCCTCTGCAATATCTTTCTTGTCAAGTTCGGTTTCTATATCCCTACGTGTGGCATCGTCGGTTATTTTTTTAGCAGCTTCACGGCGAACCCACGGATGAGAATCATTATTTGCAATGTCAATTATCAGCTGCTCATCCCTGACTCTTTTTAAAGCTTCAAGACGGACATAATAGTTCTTGTCGCTTTTGGCAATCTCTTCAATTATTTCCTCATCATTGATTTTTCGAAGCGCATCAAGGCGAACCCAGGCATCCTTGTCTGTTTTTGCAATGTCAACAAGGACTTCCTCATCATCCACACCGCTTAATGCATCCTGACGTATCCATGAATCATCCGCATCCTGTGCGATATCAGTTAGAAGTTCCTTTTTACCCACTCTCTTTTCCGCTTCCAGACGGACGTTGAAGTTTTCATCGTTTACTGCAATATCCTCCAGTATGATTTCATCATCGATTTTTTTAACCGCTTCAAGGCGTACGAAATAGTTTCTGTCGTTTTTGGCAATATCCTCAAGTATTATTTCATTTACTATTCCCTTGACAGCTTCACGGCGAACCCAGGCATCCTTATCTGTGTTTACAATGTCAACGAGAACACTTTCATTTTCAATATATTTGACGGCTTCAAGGCGCACCCATGAATCGGTTGCATATAATGCGATATCCTCCAGCAAATCCAAATCATGAACATTCTTGACTGATTCAAGACGTATCCATGAATCTTCAGCTTCCTTTGCAATGTCTGCAAACAATTCCTCTTTGGTGATTCCCTTTAAGGCTTCCTCACGGACAATAGTGTCATCATCATATTTTGCAACATCAGCCAGGAAATCCTCCACAGTCACTTTCTTAATGGCTTCAAACCGCACCCAGGAGTCCTCATCATTTTCAACTATGCTTATGAGCACATCTTCATCAGTGATTTTTTCCACCGCTTTAAGGCGTATCGAATAAATTCGGGCATTCTTTGCAATGTCCATCATTAAATCATCAGAATTTATCCTTTTGAATGCTTCCATACATACTTTTTCATTTTTATCTGTTTTGGCAATGTCTGAGAGTATTTCCTGATTGTTGAGGCTTTTGACCGCTTCAAGTCTGACCGCAGCATTTTCATCGCTTTTGACAATGTGAGCCAATAAATCCTCATCGCCAATTCCTTTTATTGCCTCAAGGCGAATCCTTGCGTTTTCATCGTTTTGGGCAATGTCTGCCAGGAGTTTCTCATCAGTCATTCGCTCAACGGTTTTGAGACGATTGTCTGAAGAATCATCGGTTATTGCAATGTCGGCGAGTACAACACTATTTGTAATGCTGTCCAGGGCTCTGTTGGAAATGTCTGAATCCTTTTGGGTTTTTGCAATTTCGCCTAAAATGTCATCGTCACCGATGCGTTCAACGGCAGCGATTCTCACATTGGCATCTGAACTGTTTTCAACGATATCCCTTAAAATATCATCGTTTTTAATGCGTTCAACTGCTACAAGACGAATGCTTTCATCACAATCGTTTTTGGCAACTTCAGCCAATTTTTTCTGATCATCCAATTTTTTAACTGCTTCAAGTCTTATTTTCGAGTCCTTATTCTGCCATTTCGGTTTAAAAATCTTGTCAAATATTCCCATAAAATCACACCGGAAAGTGTAGTATATTAAAGGTTATGTTTTTACTAAAAAAAATAGTTATCTAGTTTTTTAAAAAAAAGTATGAAAAGAATACTACTTTAATACATTGTTAGGATTGATATTTTCTGAATGCATAGGCTAGAATTGAGCCTGCAAAATTCTGCCAGACTGAATAAATCGCTCCTGGAACGGTTGCCTGGGTCAGGTTTGGAAAATGGGTTTTTGCAAGGCTTGTTGACAAACCTGAATTTTGAAATGCAATTTCAATAGCTACCGTAATAATCTGTTTTTTCTCCATTCCGGCAAGGCATCCGATTCCAAATCCAATCAGCATTGAAATGAAATATTGCATGACAATGACAACAATTATTACAGTGGATGAAGTTAAAATAGCCTGTTTATTTGCTCCAATCACTCCTGCAACGATTAAACAAATCACAATGGAGGATACTGTTGGCAGATAATTTTTTAATTTTTCACAGAAATTAGGGAATTTGTAATTCAAAATCAAACCTAAAATAATCGGGACAATCACTATTTCAACAATTGAAATGAACATGCTAACCGGATTGAAATGAATCTGATTGCCGATTAACAGTAATGTGATTACCGGAGTCAATAACGGCGAAATCACAGTGGAAACGGCAGTTAGTGAAACGGACAGGGCAACATCTCCCTTTGCAAGAAAAGTAATAACGTCAGATGCGGTTCCTCCAGGCACTGTTCCAACAAGAATGAGTCCTGCTGTCAAAGCGGTGTCAAGAGAAGATATGCTTGCAAGAGCAAAGGCCATAAGGGGCATTATGATGTATTGTGCTGAAATTCCAACTGCAATTGCCTTGGGATTTTTGAACACATTGATGAAGTCATCCGCTTTCAGTGTGGTTCCCATGGTAAAAAGAACGATGCTTAAAAGTAAATTGATAATGTTTATACCATTATATTCACTTAAAACCCATTTAAATGAATTGGGATAAACTAGAGAAATGGCTACCGCCACCAATATTATTATGAAAAAATATTTTTCGATAAATTCAAAAATCCCTTTCATACTTTAATCTTTGATTTCA
>JAUNXD010000330.1:1251-1587 GCA_030539985.1 Methanobrevibacter sp. | reverse complement strand
TGGTTCAACAATAACATTCATTGAAGGAGCTGCTTTATTAATTGTAATTGTAGCTGTTTTGGTAATATTAGTATGGTTTTCATCAGGATTTGTTGTTACTGTTAATGTGTATTTACCTGTGTTTAATTTTGGTAAGGTTATGTTGTCTCCGGATACTGTAACTGCAATTTCAGTGTTGTTTTCATCTGTTAATGTTGCAATAACATCACCAGTTGAGTTTCTACATACTGCATTGATGACTGCTTCTGTTGCATAAGCGAATTCTTTATCCTGAATATCTAGAGTGGAGTTTGCTTTATTGATTGTTAGATCAATTGTTTTTGAAACCCATTCATA
>JAUNXD010000330.1:0-1241 GCA_030539985.1 Methanobrevibacter sp. | reverse complement strand
CTATTGTTGTTGCTTCTAATGTGTATTTTCCTGCAGGTAATGCCTCTAAGTTAATAGTGCCTGATTCGCTTGAAGCTGTTGCAACTTCGTCATCATCTTTGTTTAAGACACTGACAGTTACGCCATTTGCATTAGTCACATTAAATGGAATAGTTATAACATCACCATAGGTAAATGCTGCATCTTCAATTTCAAGAACTGAATCTGCTTTGTTAACTGTTACACTAGCTGATTTATCTAAAGACACATATTTGTCATTACCACTGTAATATACATTTACATCGTATGTTGTTGCATTTAAATTTGTGAAGTTTACAGTCATAGTCTGGTTAGCATCCAATTCTTTAGTATCATTACCAAATTTGACAATAACTGTACCATTAACATCATCAGGTAATGTGATAGATATTGTTGCATTATCTCCAACTTTAACATCACCAGTTGCAACTTCAAAAGTATAATCACTTACTTTAGATACTGTTAAAGTAGTTGTGTTGAAACCAAATAAGTTATTTTCCGCTAAGTTAATTTCAACATCATAAGTACCTTCTTTTAAAGTATCTGGAACAGTATAGGCAAGTGAATCTTTGCCAATGACTTCAACTCTTTCGGATTTAGTGTAACTTCCATTGGAAACTGTTACAGTAACATTAGCAGTTATTGGTTGAGTGAAATTGAATGTGATATTTTGATCTTCACCATAGTAAATACTTACAGGGTCAGTAGTAATGTTTACAGTAGTGAATTCCAATTCAATTTCTTCATTATGTAATGTAGCAGTTACTTTATGTGTTGAATTGGAACTGGCATAAATAGCTCTGAAATTACCATTAACTAAAGTAGCAGTTTGATTAACTTCGCCTGTAGCAGAGTTTAATGTGACAGTCATAGGTTGGAAGTTTTCCATTCCATCTTGGTCTTCAGTACCATTCCAAGTTAACTTACCAATAATTTCATATTGATTATCACCCAAATAATTTATGATGAAATGTTCTTTAAGCATTTGTGCATAGCTATTAACTGGGATTGAATAAGTATGATTATATGTTCCATCAGGATTTGTTACAAAACCTCCTGTAAATGGACCAACATAATTAGGAAGACTATTTTGACCAAACCAAGAATTATCTACAGAAATATTTTTAGGAATACAAATTGTTGCAAAATTATTAAAATTTACATTAAATATGCAATATTTAAATGAAGTAAAATAAGATCCCTTTAATTGATCTTTAAATAAC
>JAUNXD010000329.1 GCA_030539985.1 Methanobrevibacter sp. | reverse complement strand
ACTAGCTGTTCTATCAAACGGCCAAGAGATACCCAATCTAGACCTAAAAAAAAGAAACAGACAACATCATACGATACCAAAAAAACATGAGCCACCACAAACCAAACTCCATAAGATACCTCAAAGCACAGGAATTATACAATAAATCATGGGAAAAACTCCTAAACAAAAGAAAAGATTACTACAATAAAATAGCATCTTATATTGTTAAAAACAGTTCATTTATCGCCGTTCAAAACGAAAACATCATATCATGGAAAAACAACAAACACTTAAGTCATGCAATACAATTAAACGCACCAAGACAACTCCTAGATAAAATAGAACAAAAATGCCAACAGGAAAACGTAGAATTCGTTAAAGTATCCAAATTTTTCCCATCCACTCAAATATGCCACAAATGCCAAAAAAGAAATGAAACCATCAAAGGACTTAAAAATCTAGAAATAAGAGACTGGGACTGCCCAATTTGCCATACACATCACGACCGTGACCGGAATGCGACCATTAACATCCTTAATAAAGGATTAGAAATCGTCGGGACGACGGTGCAGTAAAAATTTCCAAAAATAAATAAACTATATTTTTTTTTGGTTTGCGAATCTCCGTCGTCAACACGACGGGGAAGTTCAAGTAATAATTATAAAGCACTGGAGGGGTTAGGAATCCAGTGCTAATTCGGTTTTTGGATTATGTTTAGATTTGTCAAATATCTTAATGATATTTTGAACAATTTGTCGTAGAGGTTTAATACTGTTGGAGTTTTGATAAATTATACTAATTTATTCATAGGATGATAATCAACAGGTTCGATTCCCATTGGCTTTACAGCTTCACACATAAACATGTCTGTTTGAGCTACTGCAGGAAATGCAATTTTAGCATTTTCGATAGGTCCAAAAAGAACGAAATCTCCGCCGCACATTACCTGAACGATGTTTGCACCGATATCACATACAGTAAATGCAGTTTTGTTTCCTTCTTTTTTATAGTCTCTTAACCAATCCCATGCGGACGGAACATTATGAATTCCAGACCCAACTGGATATCCCCATTTTGCTTTTTCTGCGAAGGAGGTTCTTGCAGCAATACCTGCACCTTGACCTAATGGAGTTACAGCAGTATCCATCATAAATTTAGTGATACCGCATTCTTCAGCTACTTCAAGCAAACCTTTTTCATATGCACCGTCATCTCCGTTTTTCCACATTGCCATCTTACCTTCAATGGTAGCATTCATAGGATTAAATCCTAATATGATGGAAGCGGAAAGGTCTGTTTCAGCTAGTGCATCTAGTTCTGATTTATCTGCCGCCATGTTGATTGAGTTGTAGATTGCCCTTTCGGTTAATCCTGTCTCATCAGCATATTGTGCGCCAGCAACTCTCGCATCCCCTGATGTTGAATCTATAAGGAAAGGAGCATCACAAATTTCTCCAATGTATTCAATATATTTTGGAAGAGCTTCAACTGTTTGCCCAAAGACTTGTACAATATAAGGATTACCGGTTATATCTGAAATTGATGCCATGTCATTAACTAGCTGTTCGGCTCGATCTTTATCGAAATCACCAGTCAATTCATCAT
>JAUNXD010000328.1 GCA_030539985.1 Methanobrevibacter sp. | reverse complement strand
CATTTGGATATCTAAAAAAATCGATTTTATAGAGACTCCAAAAATATCAAAAAGACATGCCAACAAAAAACTGTATCAGATATTATTCGGTTTACTGTTGATTGCTACAGTTAGCTTATTCATAAGCCTTATTCTAAACCTTAATGGAACTGTCCTGACCGTAGAAGTAATCTTAATCGGAATTTTATTGTTCAGTTATTTGACAAAACCATTTAAACACAAAATACAGCCAAATGACGAAAACACAGTAATTGAAAATATTATACGAAATTTTCTCATAATCACATTGATAATTGCTATTATAGGAGTCATTGTTTCTCTTTTAAGCTACAAATTTATATCCGAAATGGATGTAAACAATATCTACCTGATGCTAATGCCAACACTCATAATAACTGACATCATTATAATCTTATTCTTTGTTCCGGGAATCATCATTTTAAGATATATTGAAAAAAAGGTAATCAAACCCATTTCATCATTTTCTGAAATTGAGAGATTCATCAGTGAAAATGAAAAAATTGAAAGTGAAGGATTAGTTAAAATTTATTCAAGATACCTCAATGAAAAAAATGAAATTGGAACGCTTGCCCGATCATATACCGAATTAATTAATCACAACAACAATTATATTGAAAATATCCGTGAAATCGAAGGTGAAAAAGAGCGCATCAACGCCGAGCTTGACATTGCAACAAAAATTCAGGCCGCATCCCTTCCAACCGAACCAATCAAAAATGATGATTTTATCGTTAATGGATATTCACACCCAGCAAGGGAAGTTGGAGGAGACTTTTTTGATTATTTCATGATAGATGAGGATAATTTAGCCATAGTAATTGGAGATGCCTCAGGTAAAGGAGTTCCAGCAGCCATTATCTCAATGATTACTCAGGTAATCATCAAACAAATATTAATTCATGACAAAGATCCTTCAAAAGTTTTATACCTTCTCAATAACCAGTTGTGCGAAAATAACTCAGAATCAATGTTTCTTACATTATGGCTTGGAATCTATAACAAAACAACTAAAAAAATAACATTTTCCAATGCCGGACACAATCCTCCATTAATAAAAGAAAATGGGGAATTCAAATACATGAATATTGATTCAGGAATTGTTTTAGGAATTATGGAAGACTTTGACTATATGCTGGAAGAAGCTGACCTCACAGACGAATTGGTGCTGTATACTGATGGAATAACCGATGCAAACAATGAAGAAGATAAAATGTATGGTGAAACAAGACTTTTAAACTTCTTCAATGGATTTAAAAAGGATATCGATCCAATCCAACCATTATTGAATGACATTCATGAGTTTACCAAAGATGCAGAACAGTATGATGACATGACATTATTATACCTTAAGATCAAAGATGATTAAATTAGCGTACTGCAATGTGGAAAACCTGGATTTGAAAAGAGCCTACAGCTTGGTTTCTGAAAATCGCCAGGAAAAAATCGATTTTTACAGATTCGAGAAAGATAAAAAACTGAGTTGCGGAGCATATCTTCTTTTAAAGAAATTATTGTCTGAAAAAAATATCACCGACCCCCTCTTTAAAACTGAAAAATACGGTAAGGCATACAT
>JAUNXD010000327.1 GCA_030539985.1 Methanobrevibacter sp. | reverse complement strand
GATTTAAGAAATGAATTTGCTTCAATTATTGGTTATTCCACTGATGCTTCAGAAGGAGTCACTGTCAATATTTCAGATGAAGATTGCCCAACAGATTCATTTATTTTTCTAAACTATAATGATTTTGATAATCATACTATTGCATATAATTCTATCAATCCTCGCAATGACTTGGATCTTCGTTATCTGAATGTTTTCTTTTATAATTTAGGGGGAAATGAGATTTCTATATTTAAGGTCATTTCATTAATGTTTTCTATTGAGTATCTTGAATTTGAAAGTGACTATAATAATCTTTATTTATTTGATGATGGTGAAGATGAGGGATGGTGGACCTCCCCTATTTTTGATGATGAATCAAGAGTTATAATATTAGATGACGACAACATTTTTGCATATCCATTTAGTGAAGAAGATTTTTCTCCTAATGAAATAAAGGGCAAATTTAATTTTAATTTTGAGGATAGAGCATTAACTTCTAATTTTGGAAATGTCTATGATTTTAAAAGTGAAAATAGTGTAGTTCCTTTAATTAATTCTGAAAGTCTAATATCTGATTTACCTTCATCCTATGATTCCAGGGTTTATGGTTATGTTACTCCAAGCGATAATCAAGGTAGTGGGGGTAACTGCTGGGCATTTGCAGGTATTGCAACACTTGAGGCATGCATTAAAAAAGCCACTGGTGCGACTTATGATTTTTCAGAAGATAACGCTAAAAATTTAATGGCAGTGTCATCAATATATGGTTTGAATTTGGAAAATAATGCTGGCGGCTATGATACTATGTTCATGGCTTATTTAACAAGTTGGCTTGGACCAGTTATGGATGAAGATGATGAATATAATCCTTTTTCTTATTTATCTATGGTTCTTCCATCATTATATCATATTCAGGAGATATCATTCCTTCCAACCCGTCAAAATAGCGAAGATAACGATGAATATAAAAAGGCGATAATGAATAACGGCGCTGTTGCTGTAATGATTGAGTGGTATGATTCAGAATCAAAATCTTACGCCAGACACGCAATCACTCTTGTCGGTTGGGATGATGACTATAAAGGATATGACTTCTTGGGAAATTATTCAAGAGGAGCATGGATAATCAAAAATAGTTGGGGTGATGACTGGGGAGACAACGGCTGCGGATACCTATCCTATCAACAAGAGCTTTCAGGACAGGTATATGAATATTGGAACGCTTATACATTCACATTCCCTGAAGACAGTAAGGCATATCAGGATATTTATCAATATGATTTTGCAGGACTGTCAGATTACATGGTTTTCGATGAAGATGTAGTTTATTATAAAAATAAATTCATCGCAAAAGATGATGAGTTTTTATCTGCATTTTCCACATACTTTGAAAGAGAAACTGAGTTTACATTTTCAGTTCGAATAAATGGCAAAGACATCACCACAACAGATGATGATGAACCAATTATAAGTTCAATTCATACCTCCTCTGCGGGTTATCATACTATTCCACTTGGATATGATTTGGAATTGGAAAAAGGCGATGAATTTGAAATAATTATTAAATTGATTAATTCTAATAAGAATTATGTCCCTGTTTGTCAAGCAGAGGAATTA
>JAUNXD010000326.1 GCA_030539985.1 Methanobrevibacter sp. | reverse complement strand
GATTACACTATGGTTGTCATAATAGATAAAAGTTTTATATTTTCTATAGGAGTTTTCCAATTCTTCAACAAGATTTTCTTTTTCAATCAATTTAAACACCTTTTAAAGCAGAAGTATTCTTTAATTAATTTTTTGTTTGTTTGATTTTTATAAAACTTTTGTTTTCTGAATATTTTGTTCTTTCAAAAACTGTGTGATTTTTTCTTTTTCATTTTTTACGTTCCAATAATTTAGTTTTAGCATAAATCTTGTTAAATTCAATGTTCTATCTTCATTGTCATTTGATATTATTTTAGAATATATGTCTATATTGATTTTATTGTTTATTGGGGAATATTTTTATTTTCCAGAGGTGTTGTAATTTTTTAAAGTAATGAATGATAAATTGGATAAATTTAAAAAGTTTATTGTTGGTATGCTTTGTATATAATATTTTGTGGTGGTGGGCTAATCTGTTTGGATGTGTCTACTTTTTATCAAATTTTGTAATTTAATTTTCACATCTACATTAACTCGCTCGATTTTCCAGATCTTTTGTGATGATTTAAAATTTTTTACTTTCCGTTTTATTAAAATATATTTTCACTGCCAACATCTTATTTGATAAAGCTTACTTTCAAGCATTCGATGCTTTGATTTTAAGGCTCATGTTTAGAAAGAAATTTTAATAACATGTGCATGTACACATTTTAAAAAACTGATGTTTTTTCAAAATACCTCATTTAAAACTTTAAAGATTGAGAAGTTTATTTTCCCAATCATCACTGTGGGGGCTTGTTTTTGGTGGGTTTAATATTCAATGGGAAAGTATCTTTTTTAGAGTTTAGTTTGTCTAAATGTGATTTTTCATATACTCCAACAGTTCATCCCTGAACTCATCATCCTCAAGTGCAAAGTCAATCGATGCCTTAAGCCAGTCCAGCCGGTTTTCAATGTAGTGTGACTTGCCCTCACAGACTACACCATAAAGGCAACTTAATCTTGCCAGCGCATCGCTTAGATGGATTTCACCGGCCCTGTTTTCGGTTTCATCAATTTTTTCAAAAATCTCAGGGGTCAGGATATACCTTCCCATGACTGCAAGATTTGACGGCGGATTTCCTGAGGGATTGTTTATGATTTCTTTGATTTGATAGGTGTTATCCTCAACATTGTCGGCGCTGATGATTTTATGCCTGCTTCAATCATCTGCTGTGACTGTTTTTAATTGAAACGATAGATGTGTGATACTTATTGTAGGCATCCATCAGCTGCCTAGTGTGATTTTGCGTAATCGTATGGTCTAAAATAACTGCAAACACCTCATCGCCCATGCTATTGGGATTTTTTCTGTCTTACATAACATATCTGCAAGGGCGGTGATTTTTACTGATTTTTTTTAAGGTCACAATCCTTTTCCTGCCCTGTTGGGACTGTATTTAAGTTCGTTGGCTTCGTTCAAATTGTATTCAATGTTTTATTGTTTCAGCTTGCAGATGATATCACAATTCTTAAATCCATAGTTTATTCAACAACCTACTGGATGTTGGATTGTTGTGGAATGATAATATTTCAAAGGGGTTGTGTTTTTTGTAACTGGAATGGATGTGGGGTTTGAAACT
>JAUNXD010000325.1 GCA_030539985.1 Methanobrevibacter sp. | reverse complement strand
AATGTGGCTTCCAAAGATGGAGGGGCTATTTTCACTAACGTCTGGCAGCACATAAAAAATAATATTCTTTTTTCGCTTTTCAGTGAAGCGCTCATTTACGATTCTTTCTTTGAAAATAATTCCGCAAGGTTTGGGGGAGCCATCTCTGATGTAAAACTTGTGAAAAACTCTACTTTCATTAATAATATCGCTCAAACAAGTGGTGGAGCTATTTATGGTGCAGGATCATTAATCGAATCAATGTTCATTAAAAATTCCGCCACTTACGGTGGCGCTGTTCTTGTTGTGGATTTGATAGATGACTGTACCTTTATGGATAATTCCGCTTATTGCGGAGGCGCTGTAGTCATATCAAATAACACGTCTTTACTTGAAGGAAGCTCAATTGTCAATTCACGATTTGTCAATAATTCTGCTTATTATGGCGGAGCTATTTTCTCATTGGCTAGTGATGATGAAATGATTATGGCTCATGCCAACATTACCTCCTGTCAGTTTTCAAATAATGCTGCCAATGCATGTGGAGGAGCGATTTACTTTGACGGAAAATCTTTAATTTCAGATTCCAGCTTCGTCAACGATTCGGCCATGATGGGAAGTACCATTTATGCCATAGGGTATCTTGATTTAAGAGATTCCATTGTCAAATCCGAAATTGATGCGCCGGTTTTCTTCGGATATCATTATTATGAAAACACTAAATATTATGGTGATTTGTATTTGAAGAATAATAAGATAGATTACAAATACTCATCCGTCTTTTATGGCGAAAATGAAGTGCCGCTTAAAATGCCGGTGTATTTGGTTTTCAACAAAGGCAGTGTTATAAAAGGACAGAGGGTTCTTGCGGCCCATTTCGAAGATGATAATGGAAACAGATTCGCCCCATGGCAGATGTGCGATTTAAATATCACTCTGATAAATCAGAATGGCCAAACAACTCAACTTGTTCTGAAATATGATGAGGAATTCACGGGTTATTACATTAACACTTCCTCAATAAATCAAGGAACATACACTCTTAATGGAGTGCTTTTAGGTAACAGCGTAATAAGCAGTTATTCCGTAAAAGAGAGTATTCTCTATGTCGGCGATGAATCAGGAAGAACGCCGCCTGTTTTGGTGGCCAGTGATCTGACAAAAATATACGGACAGAACGGTGATCTTATAATCAGTTTAAAGGACATTTTCAATAAACCGTTAGCTTACTCTCTCGTTCATGTCAATCTCAACGGCAGATCAACAACAGTATTTACTGATGCCAACGGCCAGGCTCGTTTGGGTGTAAATCTTGCACCTAACACATATTACGCATACGTTTATGTGGATGCCAACAATCTCTACTTTGCTTCATCAGTTACAGCAAAGATTGTCATCAAGAAGGCAGCCTCAAAATTAACTGCCAAAAAGAAAACATTCAAGGCAAAAGCCAAAAGCAAAAAATACACAATAACCCTGAAGGATGTCTATGGAAAAGCAATCAAGAAAGCCAAGGTAACAATTAAAATCAAGAAAAAAACATATAAGGCAACAACAAACGCCAAAGGAAAGGCAACTTTCAAAGTGAAACTGACCAAAAAGGGCAATTATAAGGTCACTGTCAAAT
>JAUNXD010000324.1 GCA_030539985.1 Methanobrevibacter sp. | reverse complement strand
CCTCACCAAAGAAACCTTTCACTGAACCGTTTTCATCCACTCCAGTTACATCGGCAACTCTTCCCGGAATAAATGTTTTGTTTTCGCTGTCAGTAATTTCCATACTGTATCCTAAATTGGATAAAACGCTTGTAACGACAGATTTGATTTCAGTAAAGTTTGCAGCGGAATGGCAAATTACTCCTGCAAGTTTTTTGGAAGCAACGGTTTTGTTTTCTTTGGTTTCATCAAGGTATAAAACGTCTCCGATTTCGAATATTTTTTGAGGCAAATCCTCGTGCTTGTTGTCCTCTAAAAATTCCATTAAACTATTAATTAGACTGGTTCTAATCATGGTTCTGTCGATTGTAATAGGTCTTGCAACCTGCACGTGAGGCTGTTCTTTCTGATTCATTTTCTCGTAATGTGCTTCTTCACTTGTAAGCATTAGACTCATCACTTCCTGAAATCCTAATGCAACCATGACTTCACGAATGGTGCTTTCAGCTTTAAACCAATTGTTTTCATAAGCTACTGTGTTGATGTCAGGCAATTCTGCGACTACATCGTTGATGTGGTATTGAACGGCAATGTTTTCAACAATATCGACCTCATGCAGAATGTCTACTCTGTATGCAGGAATAATGGCCTTAACTTCATTATCATCAATGATTTCCGCATCAAAACGAGCTTTCAATAATAATCCTTTTATATCTTCAGCGTTTAAATCAGTTCCACCAATCAATTCATTTGCAGTATCGACATGAACGTTCATCTCTTGAGGAGTCAAATCAGGACTTATAATGGTTTTGTCTTCATATCTGACTTCCATGGATTTGATTTCGCCGCCAACTTCGGCAAATGATGAGCAGATAATGTTTAACGCCTGATTAACTGCCCTTTCATCAGTACCTGTCACATCGACAATGATGTTATGAGTATCCTCTTTAAGTTTGGTCAACTCTCCATTAATGATTGGTGGCATGGATAGGATTTGGTTATCTTTATCTAAAATTAATGGATATTTATCAAAATTTTCAATCAAATGAGCATAATCCTTACCTTTGTCATGTTCAGTTAATATTTCATCTGGAGTCATTTCTGTTTCCTTTTCTAAAGGAACAAATGCATTTTCATTTTTAGGTGTTGCAATATATTTAAATGGGCCAGTAACAACATCTGCATTGTGAATACCAATAGCTACTTTTTTCCTGTCTCTTCCGATAACCCAATGGAGGTTTTCCTGGAAATCCATAACGTATTTGAGTTTATCGCCTGAAAAATCAACATTGTCGATTTTGGCAAATCCGATATATGGCCTTATGGCTGCAACATCTTTTTCAACAGTTACATATTCGCTGGATTCCTCAACTTTATAATCCGGAAGGCCGATTTCCTGGCCGATAAAACCTTTAAAAGATCTGGCTACTCCTTCAACAGACAAATTGTCAGGTCTGTTAGGGAAGAATTCCACTTTGATTTCTTCATCATCAAAGTCTTCGATATCACTTGACATCATCGGTAAAGTGTCTATTAATTCGTCTTTTTCCATATCTATTCCTAAATCTTTTAAATCTTGGTATTTGAATGTTATAACTGGCATTTAATAACTCCATTAGTTTATAATCCATAAAT
>JAUNXD010000323.1 GCA_030539985.1 Methanobrevibacter sp. | reverse complement strand
ATCAGGACACATTATTTCATTTCAAATAATCTTGATTTGTCAAAATTTAAGGATTTTGCCTTTGATGTAAGCGGATATGAAGATATTGCGGAGCTGTATTTAATCAGTGATATTTTAATCACAGACTATTCAAGCGTTTTCTTTGACTATGCAAATCTCAAACGCCCTATTCTCTTTTACACTTATGATCTGGACAAGTATTCAAACCTGTTAAGGGGATTCTATTTGGATATTCACAATGATGTTCCCGGACCATTGCTCTTCACTACTTCCGAAGTAATCGATGCCATTGAAAACATTGATGATGTTTCCAGACAGTATAATGAAAAATATGAGGAATTCTATAATCGTTTCTGTTATATTGATGATGGAAACGCTTCAAAAAGAATTGTCGAAAAGATTTGGGGAAGAAATTCCCATTAACTCATTTTCAAAAAAGTTATATATTGATTAAAAAGAAAAATATTCACAATGGTAAATAATATTTTACTAATTAAAGTTTAAGGATATTTTTTTATGAAATCGAAAAAATTTTTAATGGCGCTTTTATTATTGGTCGTATGTGTTGGCTGCGTTAGTGCAATCAGTGCAGTTTCAGATGAGGATATCAATAATGAAGTGCTGAAAGTTGACCAAAGTGATGATATTGATTCATTAGGTGTTGATGAAAATAATCTCCAAGGATTGGCAATCTCTCAAGATGAAATTGTTTTGGATTCATCAAATTTTGAAAAGGTTGGTGTCGATGCGGGGGCAGCTGCTTCACCTGAACCTGCACCAGCAAAGCTTTCACCTTATGAACAGTTCTGTAAAGATTTAGAGGAAAACCAAGGTACAATCTATTTGACCGGAGACATTAAGATAAGTCAGGAATTTGTTATAAAGCATCCTGTTGTAATTGACGGTAACGGCCATACAATTGATGCTCAGCACAAATCAAGAATTTTCAAATCCACCAGCACATTAACCATTAAAAATTTAGTTTTAATTAATGGTAAATCATCAGATAAGGGAGGAGCCATTAATGCTCATGGTGATTTGACTGTTGTAAATTGTAAATTCGTTAATAATGTTGCTAAAGGTTGTGGTGGAGCCATAAGTATTATTTATGGACATTTGACAGTAACAAATTGTATATTTGAAAAAAACTCAGTTGAAAGTACCGGTTCTGCCGGATATGGGGGAGCTATTTGGGTATACTCATCATCTTCAAAAATCACCGGATCCACTTTTACCTCAAATGGATGTATAGCAAAATCCTTGAAAAACCATAAAAAGGCCACTAGCTACAAGTTTAATGGTGGAGCCATAACTTTCAGTGCCGGATCAACTCACGTTGTGGACAATTGTAAATTCAATGGAAATAAGGCTAGTAACCATGGTGGTGCCATCTTTGTAATTAACTCAAAATCCGTTAAAGTCAATAAATGTAATTTTAATAAAAATAGGGCGGCTTATGAAGATGGTGGAGCAATTTCATTTGCAGGTAAAAAATTGCAGATTTCCAATTCAATCTTTAAAAATAACCGGGCATTTGAGGATGGAGGAGCAATAGATGCTTACAGTGTATCAGGCAAAAAGATTTCCATAATAATCTCAAATTGTAAATTCATTTCC
>JAUNXD010000322.1 GCA_030539985.1 Methanobrevibacter sp. | reverse complement strand
TGTGCAAGAAGAGAAACACTAAACCTAACCATTGAAGACTTCATAAACGCAACCAAGGACTATCACGACAGTAACGACATTAATGAAATTATACAAATGTTAAAGTCAAGAAATGACATCATACCAACATTCAAATTAAAAAGACAGAAAACCAACAAGTATTACTTCACATTCTGTTCGCCTGAAGCTACAAAACAGATTCTAAAATACCTCCAAAAAAGAAAAGACCTAACACCAGATGATAAAGTCTTTAACATCCACACAGAAACGTTTTCAAGGAATTTCACAAAAATCAACAATAAATTAAAGCTGGGCAAAGTAGGAACCTACAACCGCTTCCGATCACATATGCTCAGAAAATATCATGCCACCAGACTTAGAAACGACGGAATGGACATTACTGACATTAATGCAATGCAGGGAAAAACTAAAAACAGCGTGGACGAGTCATACTTTTTTGAAGACCCAAATAAACTCAAAGAAAAATACATAAAACACCTCCCGGCAATCACAGTACTTTCCAAAAGAACTAAAAGGAAAATCAAACCGGCAGAAATAATCAAGCTTGAAATAGAAAATAAAAAATTAAAGGAAGAAATAATAAGATTAAATGATATTATACTCCTTTCCAGATAGAAAAACATTTACAACAATCGTAAACTCCTGAGTGTGAACCTGTTTGTCATAATCGATTGTGCTTATAATTACATTGGACATAGCGGATTTGTAGATTTGTTTGAGCTTGTTGGGATTGATTTTAATGTATGTTTCGTGCAGTTCCGTTCTTGTTCGGCCCTGTAAAAGGTCAATGTATTCTGCTGAAAGTCCAATGTTTGATGCGTGGAATTTACGAAGAGTGTGTGATCTAAAAAAGCGGTATTTGCCCTTGAATCCCCATCCCATGGTGTCGTTGATTTCCTGGAATTTGCTCAGGAGCGCTGAGGGAGTGATGTCAAAGAGCTTGTCTTCAAATTTCAGATTCTTTCGGGTTTTTAAGTAAGTCACTATATATCTAGTTGCTTCAGATGAGCAAAAAGTATAATAGAACTTATCTGTTTTAATTCTCCTTACATAAAACGTAGGGATGACATCATTTCTTTTAGATAATGTGTCGAGTATTTGATTTAATGAACCTCCCTTATGGTAGTCACGGGTGCCGTCTACAAACTGCTCAACAGTAAGTGATAAAGTTTCAGCTTTTGCAGTACCTGAAGAGCTCATAAATAAAATTATGCTTTTCAAATCGATTGAAACAATATCCAACGCTTCCCTGATGTGTTCCTTTGTAGGTAAATCTAGATAATTGATTTCATAGGTTTTATTGTACTTTGCATCCGGAAGAATCGGAAGTTCAATTTCAAAATGTCTGTAGAATGTTTTTACTTTTGTAAAATATGTTCTGATTGTGTTGGGTGAATTGTCCGCCTTAAAGAGATAAGTCCTGTAGTCCACCAGCCTTTTTTTAATATTTCTCTCCTTTAATGGAATATTGTTTTTTTCATCAAGCTTTGCTTCATACAAAAGCTCATTGATGCTCATTTTATGAAAGCTTTCGTAATTTTTCAGTGCTGAAACATATCCCTTCTGCGTACTCTCGCTAATATTTCTCTCTTCACATAATCT
>JAUNXD010000321.1 GCA_030539985.1 Methanobrevibacter sp. | reverse complement strand
CAAAACATTACAATTTTTACATCATCAGCCATAGAGTTTCTCCTCCTCTATAAATTTTTTTATGTTTTTAGAAAAACTTATGTCTTTCAAAAACCCAATTTTAAAGTTTTTTAAAAAATTTTAAAATTTTTTTTAAGGAAATACTGTTTAGGTATACCTTAAATTCACAATTTACGTACGTAATGAGCTAGCTCAGCATTACATTATGTACTGATTAATATATTTCATTAATAATTAATATAAAGGTTACTTAGAAAATAAAGTCAAAAAGTTTATATACTATAAAACAAATTTAATGAAACTCTATTTAAAACAAGTTAAATTAGAAAAAAAGAAAGAAATAGATGGAATTACATTCCATCAAGACTCATATCAATCATATTTTGAGTTTGCTCTGCTAATTCATCAGGAAGACCAGTGATGTCCATGTTTAAAAATCCTCTTACAATCATGGATTCAGCGTCTTCTTCAGTTATTCCACGAGAAGTCAAGTAATTGATTTCATCTTCAGAAATCTTACCAACTGCAGCCTCGTGAGACATTTCGAGGTTTGCAGAACTTGCTTCCAACTCAGGAACAGCATATATGAAACTGTTATCATCCAAAACAAGACCATGACATTCCAAATGCCCTTTGACACCAGGAACTGTACCTGCCAAGTGTCCTCTTGAATATATTTTAGATTCATCCTGTGAAACAGCTCTTGAGATGACTTCTCCTCTAGCACCTTCAGCATTCAGCAATACTCTTGATCCGACATCGATAATGGAGTCTTTTTTACCTCCCTGGATACTTTGGAATATTGCCCTTGAATTCTTACCGTCACAATATGCTGTAGGGTAAGACTGTATGGTACTTACAGGACTTGTTAAAATATAATTGTTGATATAAGTAGTATCATCCATTAGCTTAACACCAGTTCTAGGACGCACTTCCACCTGTTCAGCCCAGTTATGAACCATGGTGAATGTAATTTTGGAACCTGGTTTCAAATACATTTCAGATACACCAACGTGCATTGCAGAGGATATATCGTCACCGGTGGCACATCCGGTAATCAAATGCAATTCGGAATTTTCTTCAGCAATAATGACATTATGAGCGGTCTGCATGATGTCCTCATCACTGATAAACATACAGGCCTGTACCGGCATTACCTCTTTGGTTCCAGGCAATGACCTTACAAAATAACCGCTTGTAACCCCATTTTCTTTCTCACGCAATGCAGTTTTTGCAGTATACTTATCTGCATCAGGCTTTACAACATTCCACATATAGTCTTCCAGCCAACTGTATTTTTCAAGTGCAATTGCCATATTCATAACTTCGATAGAATCTGACATGGAATTGTTTGTGAAAATATTGGTTTGATCAACCTGTAAAAATGATCCGGATCTATTTTTCTCTTCGGTATCCACCCCGACTTTCAATAAATCCTTTTTAGTCTGTTTGTTTAAATCATCCAAATCATCGATTAAATCCAAGGCATTAACTGCTTCATCAGTGAAGTTTTCAATTGTAACATCAGCGCCAATCGCTGCCTTTTTATCTTTTGCCCTTTCAGCATCTTCATAAACATTGCGCACACTCAACACATCCATTAAAACCGTTTTTTCTAATATCT
>JAUNXD010000320.1 GCA_030539985.1 Methanobrevibacter sp. | reverse complement strand
GTAATGGATAATTCTTATACTTTTAGGTATTGTTTGTTCGTACCATATCGAACAAGTTTTGAATTTGTAGTAGATAATATCTATACTGTTATGCAAATTATTCAATTAAGTTAGTTAAAGGAATCAGAAGTTGCATAACCCTGATTTTCTACTTTTAATTGGTGATGTTAAAGATGATGATGTTGTAAAGGAGATTAATGAACCTTCCTATATTGAAACTCATGAAAAAGTTTTACCTCTTAGGAGTACTTTTCAATCAACTTTGTTATAAAATTTTATAAGGATAAACTCCAGTACGCTCTTTTTCATGTTTCAACCAGGTTTCAAGCATTAAATCTTCAAGAGAATACCTTCCATCAAAATAACTTATTATCCCCTTGTCCTGTAAGGTTTTAATATACTTAGTTAAGGTGGCTGGAGACATATCCAAATTATTTTCCAACTCAGACCAGGAAATTCCTTCCCGATTTAACATTGTACAGATTATATTTTTTTCATAATTATTTAATGTACCCCATATTCTAATCCACATCACAAGAATCTGATCCATATTGTTGAGGAAGATGTAATCAATTAGGTCTTCATCATATGTCTCATGAGATGATAATGCATTGTAAAAACTATTAATGTACATCGGAATTCCTTTTGTGTATTCGTAAAACCGATTGAATCCTTCTTGTGTGAATTTTATTTCAGGAAATCTCTCTTCAAAATAAGATTCGGTTTCTTGTTTTGTGAATGGATCGATATTTATTTGTATCATCCTTCCTCCAAATGCACCGGTTGCACCGTTTAACATTTCAATCATATCTGATGTTTGAGAAATTGATCCGGTCATTACATAACTTACATTTGATTGAAATTGACTGTAGCTTCTCAGCATCCAGAAGAAATCTTCAGGTGCCCTTAATTTCTTAAGCATTTGAAATTCATCTAAAATTATTATAAATCCATCGATACCATCAATATTTTCTACAACTTTTTGCGGATATTCCATTACAAATTTGCTTATTTTTTTATAGTTGTCTTCTGTTTCAGGTATGGGTATTTCTGCTATGTGTGTTCCTTTTGAAAAACTGTAATCTTTAAGTTTTAATTTGTCAATTAGATTTTTCAATAAAAAAGTTATTTTGGCATTGTCATTTAATCTTTCATAAATTGAATTGTTCATTTCATCCAATAGTTCCAATAAAACGGATTGTGCTTTTAATTGAGCATCGTCCTTGCCAACAATTCGTGAAACATCAACATAAGAAACTATGAAATTTTCTTTTGAGTTCTGTTTTATTTTTTGAAGTAAAAAAGTTTTTCCCACTCCTCTTACTCCTCTGATAAGTAAAGATTGTGAAATTCCCAATTCTAAAGAATTTAAATAGTATTCTATTTTTTTAATGTCTTCTTTTCTGTTGTAAAAATATTTGTCAATCTCATTTATTGGAATATGTAATGGTACAATGCTCATTTTAAACACCTAATATTAGTATGTATTTTATAAAATATATACTTTAACAATTTGAAGTACTTCATTTATATATAGTTAAAAAAATTACTTCAAACAAATGAAGTAGTATAATAAGATGAAGTGATAATTACAACTTCAAATGAATGAAGTGATAAATTCAGTA
>JAUNXD010000085.1 GCA_030539985.1 Methanobrevibacter sp. | reverse complement strand
CCATGATTGTGGCATCAAGATCACTTTCCAAGGCTTTTTGAATTCTGGTTTCAATGTTTCCTCTGATAGGCTTGAGTTCAAATTCCTTATTGTAATGATTACAGAAGGCTTCTCTTCTCAGACTGCTTGTTCCAAGCTTTGAACCCGGAGCCAATTCGTTCCAGTCTTTTTTAGAAATAAGTACTTCATTTGGAGTTTCACGTTTTGGAACCGCTACAATTTCAAGGTCCTCATCCAATTCGGTAGGCAGATCTTTGAAACTGTGGACAGTAAAGTCAACCTCTTCTTCTAAAAGAGCAATATCCAGTTCTTTGGTAAAAAGGCCCTTTGAATCCATATTATACAGTTGGGAGGTGGTAATTTTATCTCCTTTTGTCTTGATAATTTCCACATCAATGGATTCGCCAGTTATTTTGGATAATGCTGCACAAACCTGCTTGGTTTGCACTAAAGCCAATTGACTTCCTCTTGTTCCTACAATCATTTACTATCTCCAAGTTTAACAATTTATTTATTATAATTTTTTGTTACATTATTAACTTTTAGAATTAATATATATTAAATGTTTCAATTTTTTGAAAAAATTATCTTTGTGAAAGCTTTCTGTAATCTGAGCGATAGATGAAAAGAAGATTTTTGTTGTTTTTTATCGCCAAATCATAAATTTCATTGTAATTTTTATAATATTCATGTTTTATGGTTAATTTTGAAGCAATGGAAGAACCTAACTCTCCAGTTAATAGGATATCAACGTCTAATGAATTTAAAAAGGCAGCCAATTTTTCTTCATCAATTTCCTCACAGGTTATTCCGTAATCTCCTCCGATTGAAACATAATAATCATTTAAATCACCGACCATATTTATCGATTCCTTTATTGCCTGTGTATTCAATCCTGGATTTATCTCTTCGATTATTATTGAGTTTTTAACTGTTTTCTTATTGGTTCTGCCAGGTATTCCCTTATAATTTTCAAGCCCATTGGCTATTTTATCAGTATCGATTTCCAGACTGAGGCATGTTAAAACTACTCCTAAAACATTGCTTGCGTGGTGCGGTCCCGGAGCGAATGTTTTTATCTGTATTTCTCCGGAGATTAGATTGTCATTAATGGTTTTTACATCATTGTATGAAATGTCCATTAATGTTTGGTCGAGACCATACTCAACGTTTTTTATAAATAAATTTGATGCAGAATCAGTTAATGAAAATGAATTGATTCTGGTATGTTTGATGTTGCTGTAGTAGGTATCCAATGCCTCCTTTTGGATGCACACGATTTGGCATCTGAAAACCTGTTCCTTTGCTTTTGATGCGCTGCTTTTTGCTTTGGCAATAGGATAGTCTTCAGCAATGTTTAGCAAAAGTCCGACATCACCAATGCCGCTGACTCCCAGTGATGATTCAAAAATGGCGCAGTTGTATTTTCTCAGGTTTTCACTTTCAACAATGCCTTCGGCAATTTTGCAGATTGGATTGGCGATTTTATATGCCAGATCAACTGTTTCCTTAATGTTTGCGGGGGTGATTGAAATGTCCTTTTTAAGAATTATCTCCTTTTTGTTTTCATACAGCAATGCGCCAAGGCTTGACAGGATTAGAGGATTTTTATCAATCAGAATTTCCTTAAGCATAAAAACAGATGTGGTTTTGCCTTTAACTCCAGTAACTTCAATTTTTGGTATGTCTTCTGCCCAGTCGTTTAGAAGCTCTCCAATGATTTCATGATGGCTTTGAAAGGTATAGTTCAAATCAGGATTATATGATTTGACCTCATCAAAGCTCAAAGGCATATGAATCGGATAGATTACGTTCATATCTCCCTTAAATTCCTTCAGGTCAGTTAATTGAATCAGTTCAATGCCATAAATTTCAAGCATCCTGCTGTCGATGCTGTTTAGAGTATTGTAGATGTCATATGCAAGGACATTTCTGCCTTTTTTGGCCAAACTGATGGCAATTTTGACTCCGCCATGAGTCAAATCGATAACAATATTATTCATTATTGCACCGGTTGTTGTTTTCGATTCCGCCTTCCTGCAATTTGTCTTTAACCTTTTCATAGAAGTATTTGCTTGAAGTCCTGATGAAATATGCGTCCTTATCGGATTTTTTGAATGTTATCTCTTCATCATACTCGGCTTCCTCATTAATTTGACCATCCATAACAAATACTGCATTTTTGCCTTTTTTCAATTGTTTAACAGTTATTTCACTGTTGTCTGATACGACAAATGGTCTGACTCCAAGTTTATAAGGGCAGATTGGAATTATGATGAATCCTGCAACTTTAGGATCTACAATCGGACCTCCGGCAGACATAGCGTATGCAGTTGACCCGCTAGGGGTTGAAACGATTAATCCATCAGCTCTCACTTCCTCAATTGTCTCTCCATCCACTTTTATTTCAAAATGAAGCATTTTTGCAGGTTTTTCGGTCATCACAACAACTTCATTCATTGCGGTAAAATTATGGTTTTCGTGAGAAACAACAAGCCTTGTTCTTTTTTCTTTATAATAATCTCCTTTTAAAATCTCTTTCAGGGCATCAAAGGTATGTTTCACTTCAATTTCTGTTAAAAATCCTACGGTACCCATATTAATTCCAAAAATAGGTATTTCCGGATTCAGTCGGGATTGTGTTCTTAAAAGGGTTCCGTCCCCTCCTAAAATGGTCGCCATATCGCATTCAAAGTTATACAGTTCTTCACCCAATTTCTCATAATCGATATTGAAGTCAATATGGTCAAGCATATGTGCAATTTCTGGATATCTGTCTTTTGTATCCTGAATGATATTGTCCAAATTAGGGTCATCCTTAAGTTCCAACAACTTTTGGGCAAGTCTCTTTTCGATTACCACTTCACAGCCATTAGTCAGAATGTATTCGATAATCTTTGCTGAAAATAATATCGGTATGTCCTGGTCGATTCTTGATATTATTCCGATTTTACCGATAATGTCTGCCTGATTGTCATTTAAAATGTCAATGATTTGTTTGTGCATTTCCCTGTTGTTTGCAGCCACAACTATTGTTTTTTCATAAATGCTTAAAACGTTATTGAGTTTTTGACCGTATTTGTCTGTAATTATGCATCCCGCTTCCTCAAGGATTAGTTTTCCTGCGGCAATGTCGATTATTCTGCTTCCCCTTAAATCAAGAAATGCGTCATATCTTCCGCTTGCAACATATGAAAGCTCCAAAACTACGCTTCCAAGCACTCTCATTCTTCTTGCAAGGTCAACAAGTTTGGATGCTTCGGTAGTTCCGGTTTTTGTAAATCCTCCAAGGGTCATTTTGTTTATTTTCACGTTATCGCTTGGCTTAACATTCTCATTGTTTAATTGGCATCCCTTGCCTTTTTCAGCTTCAAAATAGTTACCGTTTGCCAAATTATATACAAATCCAAGTTCAACGTCATTTAGTGTTGCAGCCCTTCCAGGGTTTACTTCCGCAACAGCTATTGAAATTGCATATGCCGGGATCTGTTTGATTGCATTGCTTGTTCCGTCAACAGGATCTATTAGAAATATGAATTTTGGAATTTCCTCTTCGGATAAGTCCTTTCGCCTAAGCTCTTTTGTCAGGCTCACGCTTCTTTTGGTACCTTTTCCGAGTTTCAGTTCACCGATTTCCTCACTGACGAGGTATGACAATACTTCAGCATTTTTTAAAATGTTGATTACTTTTTCTTCAGCAATCTGGTCTATGAATGATGTTGGTGTACCGTCTGCCCCTATCTTTATTTCGGTTCCTCCAAGTTCTGTTCCGACGTATTCCCTGACTGCCGGACCGACAGCCTTAATTATCTTGTTGGCTAATCTTTTTGCTATCTTTTTTGTTTTGGCATCCATTGTTATTCCTCTATAATGTCGGCATTCAAATACACGACGGAGGCTATTGCAGATGCAATGTTTTCGACTGTTGCGGTGGATTGTTCAACAATCAGCTCTTTAATTTCAACGTTACGCTTGTTCATCATGTATTCAACCATTCCTTTGGCTTTATCTATAAGTTCATCAGTGTTTTTGTTAATTCCGGTTGTTTCAACAACACAACCTAATTCCTCTCCAATAGCCAGTGCCACGACTGCAGTTATTCTGTCTCCAGGATTGTCTGAAGTTATTTCTGATAAAACACAGTTTACCATGGCTCCTGCTTTGAGTTTTGGCAATTTACATATCTCTGCATTGCCTGCAAGCATGCTTGATACTTTAATTAGATTAACATCTCCAATTCCGGCATCACTTAGTGCATTGTCGAAAGCATTTAATTTTGTTGGACCTTCATCGGTTCCGGATACAATAGCTATTTTCATGTTATCACTTATTTAATTAATGATATGTAATTTGATATATTTAACATTTAAATAAACGAATAGTTTAAATAAAATGGAAAAGATAATTTAAACTAATCTAATAATATTCCTTATTATAAGATTAAAAACCGGTTTTTAAAAAAATGGAGGAAAATTAATGTCAACAAAAGTTGTAGAAATTAAAACCTTAAAAGTTGGAAAATATATTGTTTTAGGAGGAGAAGCTTGTAAAATCATTAGTTATACCACTTCATCTCCTGGTAAACACGGTGCTGCAAAAGCAAGAATTGAAGCAGTCGGTGTTTTCGATAATCAGAAAAGAAGTCTCGTAAAACCTGTAGATAACAAAGTAGATATCCCTATAATCGACAAAAGATTAGGACAAGTTTTATCCATTCAAGGTGCAACCGTCCAAATCATGGATATGGAAAATTACGATACCATTGACTTACCAATGCCTGAAGACTTAAAAGATGCAATCGTTGAAGGTATTGAAGTTGAATACATTGTTGCTATGGGAAATATGAAAATAATGAGAACTAGAGGATCATAAGTTCTCTTTTTCATTTTCATTTTTTTTTAAAGAATAATTATGCTTTTAAATACTTATGAACCATGGAAATTCGCATTTTCAGCTGAAAATGATGAAATCATTGAAAATTCATATGGAATAATTGGAGTTCCATTTGACAGCACTACTTCTTATCATTCCGGTTCACGTTTAGGGCCAATTGTCGTGCGCGAAGCATCATTTGGTTTTGAAAAATACAATACTGTTTTTAATAAAGATTTAACCGCTACTTTTTATGATTTCGGGGATGTTAATGTCGTTCCTGGAAATTGTCAGTCTACCTGTGGAATTATTGAAGATACCGTTCGTGAAATGATTGACTTAAAAATAAAGCCGATAATCATTGGCGGTGAACATTCTGCTTCTATCGGAGCGATTAAGGCTGTAAAGGAGAGCTATGAAAAATTAACTGTAATTCATTTGGATGCTCACAGGGATTTGGCTTTTGAATTTATCGGTGAGAAATATTCGCATGCCACAGTAATGAGAAGGGCTCATGAAACCGGTGCTGATTTGGTTCAAATCGGAATCAGATCCTCATCAAAGGATGAAGAGGAATTCGTCAAATCAACATACAATATTCAAACATTTAAAAACAGGGATGTTCACAAGCATATGGATGCAATCGAATACTATCTGGTTAATATCGACGGTCCGATATATATTTCCATTGATATGGATGTTATGAATCCGGCGATTGCTCCAAATGTCGGAAACCCGACTCCAGGAGGTTTGTTTGTTTCTGAAATTGAAACAATAATGGAAACTCTCTCTCATAAAAATGTTGTTGGTTTGGATGTTGTTGAAACTGCAAGCAATAAATTAGGGGATGCTACTGCCGTTGTTGCGGCAAAAATCATTTATGACTTTTTGACTTTAATCGAGTAGGTTATATGATTAAAAAATCGCCCTTGATTATTGAATTGCTTTTCATAATGATTGCTGTTTTAGTCTACTTTTTGACTTCAAACATATTTTTCATATTCAATTTCCTGTATATCGGAACTGCAATTACAATAGGCCCGTATATGCTTGGAGATGATTATAAATATGCTCGAAACTTCATAATGCTTGCAATTGGCTCCTATCTCTTGTTTTATGTGGGGATTCTGGGTCATGAAAACATTTCCCTTTTCGGTTTCTGGTATTATTTGTCACAGGGAGTATTTGAAGCTGCTGTAATTCATTTTCTTATAGCAAAGATTCTCGGACCATTCATATTTGGAAGGGGATGGTGCGGATATGCCTGCTGGACTGCAATGATTTTGGATCTGCTTCCATATAAACATCCTCAGGGCAAAAGAAACTGGGGATATGTGAGATACATTCTATTTGTTGTGATTTTAGCAGTATTTATAGGATTATTGATGTTTAAAGTTAATGATTTGGCAGATATTGTATTTTACTTATTTATTATCGGTAATCTGGCTTATTATATTGTGGGCGTTGCATTAGCTTACATTTTAAAGGACAATCGTGCATTCTGTAAATATGTCTGTCCGATTACAGTCTTTTTAAAGCCTGCAAGTTATTTTTCACTTTTAAGGGTTAAGGTTGATGAGGACAAATGCAATGAATGTGGAGTCTGTGTTAAAAATTGCATGATGGACGTTGATGTGCTGGATAACTCACGAAAAAGACATAACGGTACTGAATGCATTTTGTGTGCTGAATGCATTAAAAAATGTCCTAAAAATGCAATAAATTTCTAAATTTATGTAAAACTAAATAATTGCTATTTTTTTAGGCTAAACTAATTTTTAAACCGGTAATTTTATATGTAACTTTTTTAAAGCTATTATCAGTGAAAAATCATGTCTGATAATGAAACTGTTTGGTCTTTAAATCCGATTGAAAAAATAGCATATAATGGCTTAAAACAAGCTTTTGTAGGCGATTTCATGGTTAAAGACTTCTTGGATTTAAATAAAAAATAAAATGGAGAATAACTTTTCCACCTCGTATTTTATTGCCGTTTTTTTTCCAAATTTGAAATAATCTTGTCTGAGCTTAGATTATTTTCTTGTAAAAAATTATAGATAAATTTAATACTACTTTTTTTCAAATATAATACTATCTGACGAAATACGTATTTCGTAGAGGTGTTATATGTTGGACAATTTTTTTAAATTTAAGGAAAATGGAA
>JAUNXD010000319.1 GCA_030539985.1 Methanobrevibacter sp. | reverse complement strand
TGTGGAAAAATTTTTAAAAACAATTGATAATAATGGTGTTGCAAAACTTAAGGTCAAAAATCTTAATCCTGGTGTTTACAAGATAACTTACTCTCATTCCAAGAAGGGTTCAAAGGATTACTCTTCAGGCTCGGCCACATTAATTGTTTCCAAGTCCAAAGCAGTAATCACTGCTAAAAACTTAAATATGAAACCTAATGACGGCTCAACTTACAATGTTGTTGTTAAAGACCAATCCGGAAAGGTTCTTAAAGGAGTATTTGTAAAATCAACAATTAAAGGCAAGTCTTACATTTATCAGACCAATTCAAAAGGTGTTGCTAAATTGAAAATAACAAAAGGCGTTGGCTATTATTCCATTAAAACAATAGTTGCTGATCCTAGTTATTATTCCAGCAGTGTTACAAAACACATTACTGTTAAGGGAACAAAATTCGTCGCTGAAGATGCCTGTGTTCCTGCAGGAAGCAGTGCCACTTTTTCAGTTAAATTAGTAAATGAAAAAAATAAGCCAGTTAAAAACAGCAATGTGGCATTTACATTTAATGGCAAATCCTCAAATGTTAAGACTGATTCAAATGGTAAAGCTAAAATTAATTTGGGTGTATTGTCCAAAGGCAGTCATTCGATAAAATATTCTCATGGATCCTCATCCGGTTCCTCCAAAATACAGGTAGTGGATAAGGTATCTCTAAAAAATATTATCAAGGCTTCAAAAACAGTGAACAAATACATTTCAAAGAATTCCAAATTGCCTTCAACAGTTAAGGTGGGTAAGGTTAAACTCACCACTGCACAATATTTATATTTGGCATCTAAAGCAATTGTTAATTTAAAAGCGGGTAAAAAATCAGACATTCCTGTTAAAAATGTTGCAAGTCCATCTAAACCTAAGGCTGCTGCTAATTTGGGTTATCTGTCCAAATATGTCAGTGTTGCCAAAAAGGTTATTAAAACCGCTGACTCCACAGGTAAAATGCCTAATTCCGTAAGTTCAAAAATAGGAACAATAGGTTATAAAGGACTGGTCAGCGCCTTTTCACGCGTGCTTGCATCATATGACGCCCATAAAAAATTGCCTAGTGCTATTGAAATCAAATCTTTATCAAGTTCCTCTTCAGCAACTGGTAAATTAAACTCTAAAAATACAATTAATGATTTGGCAGCGTACTTGGCAGCTTCTATGAACTGTGAAGTTAACAATGAACAAATAAAAGAGTTAGTTAAAAAGTTGACTAAGGATTGCAAATCAGATAAGGAAAAAGCAAATGCAATTTTCAAGTATGTAAGGGATACTGTATCATACAGCTTCTATTACGATACCAAATATGGTGCTGTAGGTACTTTAAAAGCTAAAACAGGTAATTGTGTGGATCACTCACACCTGCTTGTCGCAATGTTCCGGTCTGCAGGATTGGCTGCAAGGTATGTTCATGGAACATGTACTTTCTCAAGTGGAAGTACATATGGACATGTTTGGACTCAAGTATTGATTGGCGGTACTTGGACGGTTGCCGATGCTACAAGTTCTAGAAACTCGTTAGGTAAAGTAGCTAATTGGAATACTAATTCCTATTCCTTAAAAGGATATTATTCAAGTATTTCCTTCTAATTGACTACTTTTCATTTTTTATTTTTTTTTAT
>JAUNXD010000318.1 GCA_030539985.1 Methanobrevibacter sp. | reverse complement strand
GCTATGAAGTAATCTGCATCCTCAATGTTTGCCTCTTCAAGCAACTTAGAATTTGTTCCATTACCATGAATAACTAATGCATCAAGTTCTCCTGCAACATCAGAGCACAAGGATTCATCACTTTCAATTAAAGTTATGTCAAATCCATTATCAATTAATATATTTGCAAGGGAAAGTCCAACACGACCTCCACCCATAATAATTGCATACATTCAATCGCCTCATTAACAAATTGATAATCAATATTTATTTTTGAATATATAATAAACTTATCATTTGAAAATTTCAAAAAATGCTCTTAATGTAATAAGTACCGGATATATTTCCAGCCTTCCGGTCCACATGTCAAACATGCTCACTATTTTCAGTACCGGATCCAATGTGTAATTGATGATTCCAAGCTCCAAACCGTTGTTTCCCTGTAGAGACATTGCCGTAAACAGACTTGTGAATGGGTCATGACCATATAAGCAGAATAATGCCCAAGTAAACATTATAAACATCATGTATAGTGTAATAAAGTTTCCTGACTGGGATATGGCTTTTTCAGGGATCCTGCGGCCATGCAGTTTAACAGGTACGACTCTTCCTTCAGGGGATAGAATCTCCCGCACATGTCTGTATATTCCTTTAAAGAAAGTAATCATTCTTACAAGCTTTATTGCACCTACTGTGGACCCGTTTGAACCACCTGTTAACATTAAACACATTATGCACACGATTACGAAAGGATGCCATCCTCCCATCACGGTAGGTGAGGCCACACTTGCTCCGGTTGTTGTAATTGCAGACACCACAGTAAACAGCAGGTCTATCGGAACAATGTTTGAGACAAAATAAAGCATTAATGTAACAAGAGCGATTACGCTGATTATGATTTTAAATTGCAAATCTTCAATCAATGATTTTCCCCTTGTCTTGATAATTTTGTAATGAACCAAAAAGCTGGTGGCTCCTAAAATCATTAAAACGATTGATATGAAATAAATAAGGTCATTGTGATAATATCCCATATTCGCATTTTTAATGCTCATTCCACCGGTGGAGACAATTGAAAATGTATTGCAGATTGAATCAAAAATTGGCATTCCCGCAATTAGGTATAGAATGATTCCGGAAACGGTATATATTGTGTAGATGATTAATGTTTTTTCAAGGGTTGTTTTGACACTTGGTTTAATACGTTCGTCACGAGCTTCAGATTGGTAAAGCTTTGAGGACACGGATCCTGGTTTTGCCAGGACACTTATCACCATAACAACAACTCCCAGTCCTCCAATCCATTGTTCTAAAGCTCTAAAAAATAAGATACTGTGGGGCAATATTTCAACATCAACAAACATGGTCATTCCGGTTCCGGTAAGGGCGGACATACTTTCAAAAACAGAATCTATAGGCGGTATGCTGGTTGAAAGCATAAAAACAAGACCTCCAATTAGGCTTGCCCATAGCCATGCAAAGGATGAGAGAATCATACCATGTTTGAGGCGTATTTTTTTGGATTCATAATCTTTGAGATATACTCTAAAAAAGACCCCAATTAATATTGAAATCGCTGCAGGTATTACAAAACTAACTACATCAAATTCAAAATAGATTAAATCGAAAATTAATGGTATTAAACACATTACTCAGATTCCAATCA
>JAUNXD010000084.1 GCA_030539985.1 Methanobrevibacter sp. | reverse complement strand
AGAAAGAAAAGCAAGATTATTATTAAAAGAAGGTAAAGCAAAAGTGGTGAATAGAACACCTTTCACCATACAATTGCTGTATGGCAGTAGTGGTTATAAACAGCCGGTTAATTTGGGTGTGGATGCTGGAAGCAAATATATTGGATTATCTGCAACAACAGAAAAGAATGAATTATTTAAAGCAACTGTTGAGCTGCGACAGGACATTCCTAAATTATTAGACTCTCGTGGAAGTCAACGTAGAAGTCGCAGAAACAGGAAGTTAAGGTATCGTCCTGCAAGGTTCAATAACCGTGGAAAAAAAGGAAAATTGGCTCCTAGTATTCAACATAAAATCGATTGCCATTTAACCATGATTAAAAAAGTCTGCGGAATACTTCCAGTAGAAAACATTATTGTTGAAACTGCAGAATTCGATTCCCATAAACTAAAAAATCCAAGTATACATGGTGCGGAATATCAGCATGGTGATGGTGAAGGTTTTTATAATGTTAAGGCTGCTGTTTTAAGCCGTGATAATTATACCTGCCAAATTTGTGGTGCCAAAAATACTCAATTAGAAGTTCACCATATACGATTCCAAAGCCAAGGGGGATCCAACAGCATGGAAAACCTCACAACACTATGTAAGGATTGTCATGAAAAACTACACAAAGGAGAACTAGAATTCAACAAGAAAGTCAAATCCTTTAAACATGCTGCACACATGAACATCATGAGGAAAAGGTTGGTTGAATTGGTTAAAAAGGAGTTTGATAATGTTTTTGAGACATTTGGTTATCTGACTAAATATAATCGCGAAAAACTAGGCATAAACAAGTCACATTCAAATGATGCATTTGTAATCAGTCACAATTTCAATGCCAAACAGTCAAATGTTGAATTCCTATTTAGAAAAGTCAGAAGACACAATCGTCAAATACACAAATCCAAACCCAGTAAAGGAGGTAAACGCCAACGTACTCAATCACCATATATTGTTAACGGCTTTAAAAGATTCGATAAAGTAAGGTATAACGGAATCGAATGTTTTATCACAGGTAAAAGAAGTAGCGGTTATTTTCAACTGAAAAAATTTGACGGCACTGTAATCAGCCAAGGTGTCAGCAGCAAGAAGTTGAAATTATTGGAACATGTTAAAGGTTGGATAGTAGATTGGAGGATTGGCAATTCCTCCCCGACCTAAAAGAGGTCGGGGTATCCTTGCCATAATATAGGTGAAGGTCAAAAAATAACCGATCTTCACTAATTTTTCTTTTTTTTGAAACCGAAATTAAAAACATAGTGTTATATATACCTTACAGACTAATATTAAATCATATTTTAAAAAATGAATAAATAAAGTGTGGTATTTATGAAATTTAAGTATTTAATTATTGTCAGTTTGATACTGGCCATTTTAACAATCGGTGCTGTCAGCGCTTCACAGGATACTGTGGGCAATGATACGATATCACAGGCAAGCGCCGATGACGCAGTAAGTGAAGTCGCACTTGATTCATCAGATGATGATTCGGATGTTTTATCCTACAGTGGCGATGAAGACGTAATTAAGGCAAATGACGATCCTCAGGAAGTCCTGGGGGATTATGATTCAGGCAGTGTCCACATTGAAATCAACAATTACGTGGACATTTCCGACAAGTACTATGATCTGGGTTACGTTCAGGATACCAATGGTCTTAAGGGAACCATTACCGTGAAAATCGACGGAAATAAGGTTCTCACCAAAAAATACTCCGGCGGTGGCAGGGACACTCTTTATATCGATCAGTCCGTTCTCAAGCTGGACAAGTATGGCTACGGTTATCATACAGTAAAGATAACCTATGACAACGGTAAGGCAAGAACAGACACCCGTAAGGTCAACTTTGTTGCGATTCCGAATATCGACTATCCATCCTCAATGTCTGTCGGTGAGAATAACGGAATAACCATCCAGGGCGACGGAAGCCTTGACGGAACCGCAACCCTTTATCTCAGGAAAATTACCGGCTATGATACATACAAAAATCCTATTTACGCAAGAGGGGATGTCATCAAGACCGTTAAGATTTCAAAAGGATATGCATGGATTCCATTGGATACATTGACCAACGGTTCCCACAGCCTGCAGCTCGAGTATAAATACGGTACCTATGAGGACGTTACAACCTTTTCACTTGACGTTAGAAACAACAGTCCTGGATTCAAGGCAACCGTGTCTCCTTTGACAATAACTGTTGGAAAATCAATCAGCGTCAAATTGACAGGCCCTAAAGGTGAAGGTTACGCAAGCATTTACATTGACAACAAATACTATAAAGAGGTCAGATTCAACTTCGGATCCATAAGCGAGGTCATTAAGGGATTGTCTGTAGGTAACCACCGCATTACCCTTAAGTATGAAGACTATGACAGCACACTGTTCTTCTCCCAGACCTACAATGTTGTTGTCAAAGACCATGACATCAAATTGAAGCTCAAGAAGGTCAAAATCAAAAAGTCAGCCAAGAAACTCGTCATCAAGGCTACATTGAAAATTGACGGCAAAGTTGCCAAAAACAAGAAGTTGACATTCAAGTTCAACAAGAAGACATATACCGCCAAAACAAACAAGAAAGGTGTTGCTAAAATAACCATTTATAAATCAACCCTTAGCAAACTCAAAAAAGGCAAAACCGTCAAATATCAGGTAACTTATGGTAAAAAGACAGTTAAACAGAAAGTGAAAGTTAAAAAATAAGGATTTCATTCCTTATTTTAATTATTTTTTTTTAAATTAATAGTATTTTTAGGCAGCCCATTAAATTTGCATGTAAATCAGATTTTTTGGATATTTCAACATTTTTTCATTAATTAAATGGTTGTCTGGTTGATTTTGATAAAGTGGATAAAGAAAAAAATAGCAGATGTTATCAAACATCTACTTTAAAACTTTTGCGGTTTTTTTAACGGTTAATTTTCCGAAACTGGCTTGGTATTTAACTTTTTTGCCAACTTTAAGCTTCTTTAAAACATTTTTCTTGATTGTGACTTTTGCAATTCCCTTTTTGTTTGTTTTTGAAGTGTATTTTTTTCCATTGAATTTAAAAGTAATCTTTTTGCCTTTAACTGCTTTTCCGTTGACTTTTAAAGTTGCTTTCAATACCAATTTCTTAGCGGATCTTTTAACTTTCACTGTCTTTAAAACTAATTTCATGTTTTGTGAGCTACTTGAGGAAGTAGTTTTGAATATGCAGTTTTCGGTTGAAGCTCCTCTGACGTCATTGCCTGTAGGGGCTTTGTTTCCACTTAATGTACATCTTACCAGTTTTGCTGAATGGGTGTTGCCTGAAGGGTTTTCACTGTATACCGCTCCCCCAGCTGATGTTGCGGTGTTTGCTGTAAATGTGGAATCCTCTACAATCTGACTGTATTTGTTGAAGGATGATGAACTGCCGTAACTGCTGTAGCTGAAGCATACGAAGTATATGGCTCCACCAGATCTCGCTTTATTGTTGTTGAAGTTTGATTTTTTAATTTGTGTATTTTCCATGTGGCTGTATATTGCCCCTCCTTTTGCAGCGGCATTATTTGAATTAAATGTACATGATTCAGCGTAAATTCCATCATAATAACTGTTTATTGCTCCACCATCACTTTCTGTTGCGGAGTTGCCTGTGAAAACACAATTAATTAAAGTGGCTCCATTTGCAGATATTGCTCCGCCGTCTGCCGCTCTGTTGTTTGAAAAAGTGCATTGTCTGCATTGGGCATCTCCTCTTATTGCACCTCCTGAACCTGATGCGGAGTTGCCTGTGAATGAACAGCCGATTATTGTCAGACCGTCTGCAAATATTGCACCACCTGAACTTGCCTGGTTATTGCTGAATTGGCAATTTTCCAATGCCAGATTCCATGAATAGGTTCCTGAAGTAAAACCGCCTATCAAATTGTCTTCGGAATATATTGCTCCTCCATCATTGGTACTGTATCCATTCTTGAAGTTGATGTTTTTCAATACTGCATAATGGTCATTTTTCTGTTCGGAATATAAGTGGATGATTCTTGATTGTGACATTCCGTTTAATGTGTGTCCGTTACCGTCAATCATCATGTCCTTGTTAATGTTGATTCCGTTTTTGTCAAAACCTTCATCATAATAGTAATCTCTATCCAACACCAGGGTATCGCCTGCGGTATTGTATATCAACTGTTGCAGTTGTGTGAATGTTCCGTCCGGTTCGCTTACTGCCTCATCATTTGTCTGTCCTATTGATGGGTCTTCTTCAACGCTTAAAAGGATGCCATCATCTGTTGTCATGGTTTCATTTAAAGCGGTGTCCTCTGCCCAAACGCCTGAACAGCTAATGAATATTGCTAAAATTAGGGTTATTATAAATATTCTTTTCATTTCAAAACACCAATATTGTTGAGTTATTGTTATTTTTGTTTTGGGCAGTTAAATTTGTTTTGAAATTTACACACAATATAATAACAAACTTTATTAACAACATAATACTAATATATTAATAGGTGATAACCATGACCAGTACAAAAAAAGAATATGATTTGCAGGAAGCATTGGAGAAATGCAGCGACTTGTTTTTCAGTGAGGATTTTGAAGGCCTTCTTGTAGTGTCTGATGAAATACTTGAAAACGTCCCCGACAATCCCAATGCAATAGGATATAAGGGAATTGCATATTGCTTTTTGGAAAATTATCCTGAAGCTTTCAGAATACTTGAAAGAGGAATTGAACTTTATCCGGACAATTATTACCTTAAAAACAATATGGCAATGGTGCTCTATGACCTTGGAAAATATGAGACTTCTCTCAAGCTCTGTGATGAGGGCTTGAAAATCAAGAAATTCGGCTGGCTTTGCGAAAACAAAATAAAGGCACTCATGAAGCTTAAAAGATTTGATGAAGCATTCGAATTTCTTAAAAGCCTCGGAGACAATTTCTTCACATTCGACGATACAATATCAATCATAAATGAATTCATAGACTCCGGCGAATATGAAAAGGCGCTTGAATGCCTCGACAAGCTCAACGAAACCAACTGGCTATACAACTACTCCATCATCGACGGCTATAAAAGAATCGCCAACCACTCCGATTTGGACTTATCTGAGCGCTACGACAAACAGTATTACATGGAATGGATCGCCATGATCAAATCCAAAAGCGACGAGAACACCTGTCCATTGTGCGGAGGCAAAATTTCAGGCAATTTTTCACTATGCGACAAGTGCAGTGAGGAAATCAACATGTCACCCCAGGGAACTCTCATCGAATGCGACAGCCTCCAGATGTACTACTACATATGCGACAAGCTCAAAACACTTAAAAATTGCCTCAAACCTGCCAATTCAACAGAAAAACTCCATAAGAAAATGGATTATCTCGATGATGCCGAGTTCAATGCATTCATAAACCATTTAAAGGACATCGAATATATTGTTGAGCCGTCACAGAACTTCATATTTGACGGGGATTTGATGCATACACATTGTGATGAGGGCAAATTTGCTGCTCCAAGATGGCTGGCCTTTCCGGGATACAGCGCCTGGACAATGGGCTGGAGAATGGGTGCCGGTGAGGATTACGCAATGAATCAGCCCTATCAGGGTGAACTGTTTGAAGATCTCTTTCCCGAACCTAAAAACTGGCTGTTCAATCCAAGAGACCCTGCATTCCAAAACTTGCCGAAGTTCCCGTTCCTTGGAGCCGTCTGGGATAAGGACATAAATCCGAAATACTCACAGATTACCTCGGATGCGATTGAAGTAAACGATTTCATTACTCTGGAGCAGGAAGGCAAGTTCAGAAATGACAGCCACTGGTTCAATTCAATAGAGCATGCAATTCTCTTTTCAAAAATCATCTCATACAACAGGGATTGCGACCCATATAATGTTACTCTTGATGAGCTTAAAAACGATTACAGCATAACAGATGAGCAGCTGGCCGAATGGGAAGTGTTCAAATACACAGTATGCTTGAATGCAACCTATTATAAGTTCATGGGTGATGAGAAGTTAAGAAAAAGGCTTCTGGCAACCGGTGACAAATGCCTTATTTATAAATCAAATGATGAATGGGGAGGTGATGAAAACCTCTTCGGATTTGCGCTGATGCAGGTAAGGGATGAACTGCAAAGGCTCTGGGAGCATGAAAACCTCATCGACTGGAAATATACCGAGTATCTGAAGAATGCATACCCATACCTGAATCATGAAAGGGATCCAAACGACAAGCAGTCAGCAGAATACCGTGTAGCCGAAACAATATTCACTCAGGCATCAAGATATGTCCGTGACGTTAACCTCAATCCCGAAATAGCCGGCAAGTATGAAGCGGGCCAGATTCTAACCGAAAAGGGATTTGTCGATGCATCCGATAAAATCGGCGGAATGAAAACCACCCACAGGTACCTTATCCTTTCCGGATACATGGCGGACCTCTCTCAGTTTGAAAGCGAAACCCGCTGGGGAATTCACACAGCCAACAGGAATTCAAGGTTCAAGGTTTTGGATATCTTTGAAGTCGGTGACAAAACACAGATACTGCTTCTGCATCTTCCAGATGCGTTTGAAAGCGTGTTTGAAAACAAGACTGACATTGAAGAGGAATTCATTGAAAGGGAACGTGAAAACTTCATTGAGGATTTAAAAAAGGACATTGTCAGGGATTTGGATGATGGAATTTGGCCTGAGAGATGCAGATTCCCGATTGGAATGAGCGACGAGGGCGAGTTCTATTAGCTGATTTGACTCTTCTTAATGGTATTGTCCTTGAGGTGTAATTAAAATAACTCAAATGTTGAACCTCTCCGGCTTAAAGAAGCCGGAGATTCTTAGGCCATACCTACTGTTTCGTCAAAGCATTTCCATTCATAAGAATATATGAATTTTCCTTGACCAGTAGGTATGAAATCTACTAAGCATAGTACCATTGAACCAGTGGCACGTAGACCTTCGTCTAAAATATTTTTTGCCGCATTAACATCCCTTGAAAGGAGGGCATGACAATGTGGACATTCCCATTCTATTTCATCACGACCTAAGTCATGATTTATTTCACCGCAAACATTACATTTTTTACTGGAGGGGAACCATCGATCGATTTGTATAAATTCAC
>JAUNXD010000317.1 GCA_030539985.1 Methanobrevibacter sp. | reverse complement strand
GAAAACCTCCACTGGGTTATTGGAAGGGACAGGAAAAAAGTGGCTATCGGTATCCACAATGCTGATGTTGTAGAAGCTCCATTCAAATACATTGCAACCCCTAAGGATGCAAATGCATTCGTTCCTTTAGAAAAAGAGAGTGAAATGACTCCTGGCGAAATCTTAACCGAACATGACAAAGGTAAAGCCTATGCTCATCTGATTGAAGATTTTGATAAATATCCATTAATTTTAGATAAAGATGATAATGTTTTATCCATGCCTCCAATCATTAACGGAGAGTTGACCAAACTTAAAGAAGATACCGAAAACATCATTGTTGATGTAACTGGTACCGATGAAAGGGCAGTTAACCAGGCATTGAATATCATCTGTTCCTCATTTGCAGAAGTCGGAGGGCAAATCAAATCCATGGAAGTGAAATACACAGATAAAACCATTACAACTCCTGATCTAACTCCGCAGGAAATGAACGTTCATGTTGATACCGCTAATGAATTGATTGGTGGAACCAACTTAAATGCAAATGATATTGAAGAATTGCTCTTAAAAGCACGTTTCGGTGCTGAAATCATTGATGACAACGAAGTCAAAGCCATCATTCCAGCTTACAGAGTTGACATATTACATGAAGTGGACATTGTTGAAAATATCGCAGTGCAATATCACATCAACGATGTTGTAGCTGAACTCCCAGACATCAACACTGTAGCTTATGAAAATGACTGGTTTAAAGCGGAAAGCACTATCCGTGAAGTAATGGTTGCACTTGGATTCCAAGAAGTAATGAGTTTAATGCTTACCAATGAGGAAGCGCACTATGAAAAAATGAATCAAGATGAAAAACCTCATGTGCAGGTTGCAAGGCCAATCACAATCGACAGAACCATGATTAGAACCAGTTTGATTAACAGCCTAATGGAATTTTTGGAAGACAACAAACACGAAGATTTGCCTCAAAAAATCTTTGAGATTGGTGATGTCTTGTACTTGGATGAAACCAAAGAGAATAAAACCGTTTCATCTAAAAAATTAGCTGCATTGGTTTGCCACTCAACCGCTAACTTTACCGAAATCAAATCAATCGTTACCAGCGTTTTGGCAAACTTAGGTTATTCAATGGAAATAGCCGACAGCGAAAACAAAACATTCATTGCAGGAAGAGCTGCTGACGTTACCGGTGAGGCGCAAAAAGGAACAATCAAAGGATTCTTTGGAGAAGTTTCACCTGAAGTAATTACAAACTTCACCTTAGAGTATCCTGTAATCGGATTTGAAATTGAATTCATCAACAAATGAATTCCTTAACTTATTTTTTTTTAGTACCATAATTTTCTCATGTCCGTTTCCATTTGTGAGTAATTGTTAAGCACATGAGAACCATCATAATTATAGAAGACCGCTATGAAAATTAGTAGGATTATGATGATACCTATTAATATTATTGTCCATTTCTTCAATTATTCACCAACCATTGTCAAAGTTATTGTTCTTGAGCGTCTTGGTCCATCTAATTCAACGAAAAATACTGATTGCCAAGTGCCCAAATCCAATTTTCCATTTTTAATAGGTATTGTTTCACTTGATGACAATAGAAATGACTTTAAGTGTGACTTTGCATTATTATCAATTCTGTCATGCTGCCAGGAATA
>JAUNXD010000005.1:2309-21180 GCA_030539985.1 Methanobrevibacter sp. | reverse complement strand
AAGAATGAGGATCTTGCCAAACCTCTTTCAAGGGAACCTTTGTTGATAACCATTGCGTCCTCCATGTTGTATCCTTCATAAGACATCAATGCAACAACGAAGTTCTGACCGGATGGCCTTAAGTCATAATTGGTTGCGTCAATAATACGTGTTTTAACAATAGGAGTTTGAGGATGATGCAATAAGTGAGCCCTTGTATCGGTACGTAATGCATAATTGGAAACATATAATCCTAAAGCCTGTTTTGTCATACCCGCTTCCATTGTGTTCCTTGGAGAGGAATTGTGATCTGAGAATGGAATAATACCTGCACAGATACCAAGCATGGTAGCAGGGTCAATTTCCAGGTGAGTATGTTCATCATTCAATTCGGCCAAATTCATTGCAATATAGGAATTTTCCTCTTCTTCAGCATCCAAATATTCAATGAGTCCATTGTTTACCAAATCATCCCATTTGAGCTTGCCGTTGGATACTTTATTTAAATGATCTTCTTTTAATAATGGCACACCCTCTTCAACAATAATCAATGGTCTTCTTGCCCTACCAGGGTCATTGAATATATAAATCTCATTGTTGTCTTCATAGTAAGTAATGTTCATTTCATAAGAGATTTCGCCTTTCCTTCTTTTTTTTCTCATCTCTTGAGTGAATTCAACAGGGTTTTCACAATATCCTAAAAGTTCACCATTAATATATATTTTGGTTTGATTAGGTTTAGGTTCTGGAATTGGTTCATTATCTTCAGGAGTAGGTTCGATTCTAGTTTCTTCTTCATCCGGTTCAACTACAGGTTCAATCGCATCAACAGGTTCAACAGCTGTGTCATCAGCAGCCACTTCCTGTTCAACTACAGGTTCAATCGCATCAACAACTTCCTCTTCAGCAACTTCACTGACAGCTTCAATTGCAGATTCTTCATCGGAAGTGATTTCAAATGAAAATTCTACACCTTTGAAATCTTTCTTGTAAGATTGCCATTTTTGTCTACGTTTATCCTTATTGAACTCTTCATATATTGATTCATCATTTTTAATTTCATCATCAAAATATCCTTCAATATATTCTGCATGTTCATTTACTCTTTGAGATAATTTATCATCATTCTCAGAAGCTGCTTTTAATTCATTAATTCTAACAATAATATCTTTATATGGAACTATAGCATCAAAACCGAAGTAATGAAATGCTTTTCTCTCTTCAGTAGTAGGTCTTTTAATATCTGACAACATCTCACCTCCCTAAATCAACTCAACATCCATTCTTTCAATAACATCAATAATTTCTTTTTCATCAGAACCTTCTGAAATATTACATAATAAAGCTAAGTTCTTTACCAAACCACAGTTAGGTCCTTCCGGAGTTTCGTTCGGACATATTTTACCAAATTGTGTCGGGTGCAAATCTCTTGCTTCAAAGTGAGGTTGACTTCTTGTTAACGGGGAAACAACACGTCTTAAATGTGAAAGTGTTCCCATATAACTAGTTCTGTCTAACAATTGACTTACACCAGCTCTTCCACCTACCCAATTTCCGGTAGCGATAGCATGCTTAATATTTTCAGTTAAAACATCACTACGAACTGCCTGCTTAATTGAAAGTTCCTTCCCACGAGAAAGACTTCTTTCAAGTTGATAACTCATATCTCTGGTTAAGTTTGTAAAGGCAACTCTGAATAAATCTTCCATTAAATCTCCAGAAACTCTAAGTCTTTTATTTGTGTAGTGGTCCTTATCGTGAGGTTCTCTTTTTCCTTCAATAACTTCCAATAACATTTCAGTCATTTCAGCTAAATAAATAGCTTTATCATAACATCTGTCTTCTTCAGTACCCATGTGCGGTAATAAATAACGGTTTACAACATCACGAGCTCTTTTTAAACGATAATCATTAGGCATATTCCTTGCTACTTTATTACCGATGTATTTAATAGCTGCAAGTTGCAAATATTCTTTTCTTTCATCGAAAGTCATACCATCCATTTCATTTTGGTCTAATTTCAATGCTTCAGAAGAGACTTGTAAATCATCCGCAATCATCATTTGGAAATTATTGTCATCAGAAATTGCTGTAATAATTTCCTGATCTGTAGATAATCCAAGAGCTCTCAATAAAATAACTAATGGTATTTCTCCCGGAAGGTAAGGGAATGAAATCCTTAAAAATACACCATTTTTACGTGGTTTTTTATATTCTAAAGTAATCCTTGCTCTGAAACCACTCTTAATAGAAGTAACAACCGCCTTTGCATGCCTGTCTTCAGGTTTGTCAAGGCGTTCAAGAATAATTTTATTCGGAGCGATTTCCTCCATTGTCACAACAGCCCTTTCAGAACCGTTTACAATAAAGTATCCTCCTAAATCTTGAGGGTCTTCATGTTTTTCAATTAACTCTTCACGGCTAAGACCATTGAGATGGCAAATGTCGGATTTAAGCATAACAGGCAATTCACCAATATATACTTCTTCCAATTCATTTTCCTCCCCATCTTCATTTAAAGCCATTTCAAGGTACATGTCTGCAGAATAATTTAAATTTCTAAGTCTTGCTTCAGTAGGATCAATTACACTGTGAGAACCGTCAGCTTCTTTATTGGATGGCTTTTCAATACGAACTTTACCAGTTTTTAAAGTGTATTTACCATCATCTAAAGTAATAGGTTCTGTAATATCAATGATATTCTGAATCCTATTATTCACGAAATCATTGTATGATTTGATATGGTGATCCACTAAATCATATTTATCAAAAAATGCATCAACTAATTTCCAGTTATTCTCTGTCATGGACATCCTCCAGCATTACGTAACGCAATAAAAATAATAAATAAACAAAAGATAACTAATACGTTAGGACAAACCTAACAACTAATTCATTTAATCATTATTCTTAATTTACTCATAACTATCTCCAATTTAAGATAATTCCTCTCAAACTAAGTTCAAATTTATTATAATGAATTTCTAAAAAACAAAAAAATACAGAAATTATACTATATTAAATTTCACAATCTAAAATTATATTAAAAACTAAACTAATCTTCTACAATCCTATAAGTTACAAATACCCCAGCGGTTTGACTTTCACGAGTTATTCTTAAAACATTTCCTGGTTCGGCACCTATAGCTTTTACAACAGGATCTTTAGATTTTATTTTAGGAAGATCATTAAAATCATAATCAACTTCACTAAATTCATCTGAAATTTCTTCTTCAGTCATGATTTCATGCTTCGGTACAAGCATATGGTTTTGAATATCAATTTTCAAATTTTTTCCTCCAGATAGAAAAGTTAAAATATAAAATTAGAAACAGGCCTGACGGGAATTGAACCCGCGGCCGCTTGGTTAAAAGCCAAGCGCTCTGCCAGACTGAGCTACAGGCCTATAAGACATACATACCATTTAGCATTTGAAGCGCCCTGGCCGGGATTTGAACCCGAGTCGCGGGCTCGACAGGCCCACATGATAGCCCCTACACCACCAGGGCATATCCTTAAACAGTAATTATACACTATCAATTAATATAATTTTCATCATATATAAATGTTATGGAAAATTTGCATTATTTTACAAAATTACATATGACATCAAATAAATAAATTGAGAATCCCGCCTGCCGGACTTGAACCAGCAACATTTGGATCTACAGTCCAACGCTCTGCCAAATTGAGCTAAGGCGGGAAAATGGGTCCGCCCGGATTTGAACCGGAGTCTCAGGCTCCCAAAGCCCAAAGGATCGACCAAGCTACCCTACGGACCCACATACAAAGAGCATGTAGATAACATACTAATAATAATTTAATTATAGTACTATTTAAAGTTTACTATAATAATGCCAATTTCATTAAAATTACAAATTTTTAATATAAATTAAAAGCCCCGGACGGGAATTGAACCCGCGACCACGAGATTACAAGTCTCGCGCTCTACCAGACTGAGCCACCGAGGCATGAAGTTAATATTATACAACAATATAAATTATATAAAAAGTCATTTAAATACTTTACTATAAAACCACAAATTTTCATATAAATTTAAATAATAAAAAATTTATAATTAATAATCATGATAAATGATGAAACCAATTTGTTAAATGATATTGATGAAACATTGCATAAAATTAAAGAAAAAAATGCATTGACCCACTGCATAACAAATTCCGTAACAATCAATGATTGTGCAAATGCAGTTCTTGCAATAGGAGGATCTCCTTTTATGGCAGAAGATGCGGAAGAACTTGAAGAAGTAGTGACAATCGCAGATGTACTTGTAATAAACATTGGGAAATTAAGTAAAAATCAAATCAACTCAATGAAAATAAGTTCAAAAACAGCAAATAAAACCAACACCCCAATCATATTGGATCCTGTAGGAGTTGGCGTAACCGAACTTAGAAACCAAACCACATTAGACCTAATCAACAATTATGACATTGCAGCAATAAGAGGAAACATCAGTGAAATAAAAGCTATAGCAAAATTGGTGGGAGTATTAGATGAAAGCAATGCTGCAAAAGGAGTGGACGTTAATACTGATGATATAATCACTGAAAAGAACTTAAAAGCAAATGGAGATTTGATTTGCACCCTTGCAAATAAATTAAATGCAGTAATTTTAGCAAGTGGCCCATTAGACATCTTAAGTGACGGCAAAACAACAGTTGTCATTGACAATGGAGATGATATGATGCCATTAATAACCGGAAGCGGCTGCATGCTGTCTTCAATTGTAGGAACATGTATTGGAGGGTCAACTCCATTTGAAGGAAGTCTTGTTGCAATATTGGCAATGAACATTGCAGGTGAAAAAGCAAGAGCAAAAGTTGATGCAAACGACGAAGGCACAGGTTCATTCAGAGCATATTTAATAGATTATCTTTATAAAACAAATAGTGAAACCTTAATAAACGAAGCGAATATCAGGATATTATGAAAAACCTAGATTTATCACTCTACCTCGTCACAGATAAAAGTGATGATGTGGAAAAATTTTTAAAAACAATTGAAGAAGGAATAAAAGGAGGAGTTACTGTTGTTCAAATCAGGGAAAAAACAGCAGATACTCTTGACTTCTATAACCTTGCATTAAAAGTTAAAGAAATTACCTCAAAATACAATGTGCCTCTAATCATCAATGATAGGGTTGACGTTGCTCTTGCAATCGATGCAGATGGAGTTCACGTTGGCCAGTCAGACATGCCATGTGAGATTACCAGAAAATTAGTTGGTCCAGATAAAATTGTGGGTGTTTCGGCGGCAACAATTGAAGAAGCAAAAAAAGCTCAAGAAGATGGTGCAGACTACATCGGAACTGGAGCAGTATTTCCAACTCAAACAAAAGATGATGCACCGAAAATTACAAAAAAAGATTTAAAGGAAATTGTGGATTCAATTGACATTCCAGTTGTGGCTATTGGTGGAATTAATTTAAGCAATGCCTATGAATTAAACGATACTGGAATTGCAGGATTATCTGTAGTGAGCGCCATTATGAGCTCAGAAAATCCAAAAAAATCATCCGAAAAGCTATTAAATATTTTTAATAGCTAATCTTTACTATTTTTTAGGGCTTCAACAGCAGCCAGTTTTTTGCCTGCAAGCATACTGATACAGGCACCGCCACCACTGCTTAAGTGACTCATCTGATCTTCAAGTCCCATTCCGGCAGTAGCTGCTGCAATGTGTCCTCCACCAATAAGTGAGAATCCTTGTGAACTTGCTATAGCATTTATTAAATCCTCTGTACCCATTGCAAATTTAGGGTCTTCAAACACTCCTGCAGGACCATTGGCAAATATATATTTGGCGTCCCTTATTTCTTTAGCATAAAAACTGATAGTTTTTTCACCGATGTCAAATATTGCCTCATTAGGTATCTCACCAATGTCAATGTCAACCCTCTGTCCGTCGATTTCACATGCAACATCGATTGGATATTTAACTTTATCCCCAAATCTTTCAAGCAACTCTTTTGATTTGGCAACCATATCCTCATATCCTCTGCTTGCAATGAATTTACGATTAACTTCTCCAATGTCTGCACCGGATGCCCATAATACAATGTTTCCAACAATACCTGTTGTTAAAATTGAATCGGCAGTACCGTTGCTTAAAACGTTTTCCATAACATCAATGGAGTCATCAGGTTTCATTCCACCAAGCAGGAATACACAAGGATGTTCCACATTATCAAGCGCATCCTGAATTACAGTCAACTCCTTTTCCATCACTCTTCCAGCGGCGGAAGGAGTGTTTACTGTAAAACCTACCAATGATGCCTGGGAACGGTGAGCCGCAGCAAATGCATCATTAACAAAATAATCAACCAATGGAGACAATTGGCTTACAAGATGAGTTTTGGACTGTTCCAAAGGTGTTCTTGAAAGGGTTTCCTCTGAAAAGAACCTGGCATTTTCAAGTAAAAGAATTTCATGAGGCCTTAAAGATTTTATTGCATCTTTTGCGGCATTGGAAAATAATGAATCAATATATTTGACTCTTAAATTTAAAATATCGGATAATGCTTCGGCATGCTGTGCCAAAGTTGAGAAATCCTTTTTACCCGGACGGGACTGGTGAGCAAGCAAAACCACTTTGGCCCCTTTGTTTGACAATTCCTTAACTGTTTGGGCATGCAGTTTCAATCTTGTATCATCCAAAATGATTCCGGAACCCGGATCAACAGGGGAATTAATGTCAATTCTTACAAGCACTGTCTTGTCTTCAACATCAAAATCGTCAATTGTATTAAATTCTTTAGCCATTTTCCCAACTCTATAATTTACTTACCAAATCAAGCAAGGCATCTTTTGGACTGTCCGCCTTGATAATACCGGATGCAAGCAACACTCCGTCAGCACCCAAATCCATGGCCGCCTTCATGTCATCACCGGTTGTAATTCCTGCACCGCACAACACTTTAACTTTATTGTTGATTGCCTTAACTTCCTTAACTGTATCTTCAACAACTTCAGGCTGTGCTTGAGATACTGGAATGCCTGTACCTATAAGTTCAGGTGGTTCAACGGCAACTGCAGTTGGCTCCAGTGTTGCAATAGCTTTTGAAGTTTCTATATTATTAGTGCATACGCATGATTCGATTTCATTGGCCTTACACATCTTAACGACTTCATCAATGTCCGCCAGTTTCATCCTCTGTTCTGAATGGTTAATTAATGATCCGCTGATTCCGGCTTCAATTAATGTATCAATTAAGTTAGAACCTGTGTGTCCTCCAGGAGTTATCGGGTCAATGTGTTGAGCAAAGATAGGCAGTGAAGTCTCTTCACTGATTCTATAAATATCTGCTGCCTGAGGAGATGCAACCATAGTAATTCCAGACTCGCTGGCAGCACTTTCCAAGTCATGTGCAAGTTTTAAAGCATTTATACCGCTTGATTCCAAATAAGTTTTATAGTTCAATATTACAATTGGAGTGTCCATAATAATCCCACAATAAACTTTATTATATTACATATTTAGAAAACATTATTAAATAAATTTTTGATTGGAAATTCTATTTTTTGATAAATCTATATATTCCTGTTTTATGTCATAACATATGTAGTTTCGATTATTTTTAACTGCAGCAATTGCCGTGGTTCCGCTGCCGCAAAACGGATCCAGAACAACATCACCTTCATAACTATAGAGTTTTATTAACCTGTGGGGCAATTCTACTGGAAACGGTGCGGGATGGCCTATTCTTTTTGCATTAACCGCAGGAAATGTCCAAACACTCCTTGTCCATTCGATAAACTCATCCCTGTCTATTGTGTCCTTTTTTGGCTGGTCTTTATTTTTGGAATATGAATCCTTTGAGAAAACCAGAATGTATTCATGATAATCCCTTAAGACAGGATTTGATGCTGACATCCAGCTTCCCCATGCGCAGGAGCCTCCTCCGCTTGCGGACTTGTCCCAAATTATCTCACCTCTCATCAGAAATCCCAAATCCAACATTATTTCTATTATCATGGCATGAAGTGGGATGTAGGGCTTTCGGCCAATATTGGTTATGTTTATGCATGCCCGTCCTCCGGTGACAAGCTTTTTGTGAACTTCGCCAAAAACGTTTGTCAGTAACGTCAGATACTCATCCAGCGTCAAATCATCATCATATTCCTTTCCTACGTTATAGGGGGGAGACGTTATCATCAGATGAACACTTTCATCTGGTATTTCATCCATTGTTTCGCTGGATTTGCAGTAAAATCTGTTCAATCCCTCTTTTTCAATAGCAGTTTCCTTGAATTCTATCTTTTTTGGTAATTTAAACTCTTCAAACAGTTTTGAACTGTAGAATTTTTTTGAATTGTGAGATTCGCGTACGATTGAACCGAACGATGTTGTCTGTGTTTTTCTTTGCAATTTAAGACCTCTCCAGGAGATTTAAAAACTTCAATCCCTTATCTTCATAAGTATTTTCCCGGTTGGCAACCTCAATGAGCTGACCTAACCTTTCGGGATTTTCCATCCCTGAGAAAAAATTCAATTCCTGTTTAAATAATTGGTTCAAAGTCCTATTTAACTCATCGGTATTGTCCATTCTGATGAAACCATTTTTATGACTCCTTTTTCGAGTGTTGCCGTGATTGAGTGGAAATGGATTTAAAGACCAGAATCCCTGAATTATGCCTGCAGTCTTTAAATAATCCGCCTTTTTGCAGAATCCGTTTGACAGAGGTGCATTGCCCAATACAATCAACGGTATTTTGGATGCCTTGAAATTGGAAACTCTTATATCAATGCATTTTCCAATGGCCTTTAGTATCGAATCGGATCTTGTGAAACTTGGGCGTCCCTGATGGGTTCTGTAATCCCCGATCTCTTTGACCTGTGAAGTGGCCGTATCATATTCCCAATTCCACACAATGGACATCTTAACTTCAAAAATCAACCTGACCTCATGTGGCATCAGCAGTTTCTTGTTTTCGGTTGCAATGACGATGTCTGCCGGAGATCGGTGAGTTATTCCTATTGACGGAATCTGTGCCTGCTGGATGACATGAAGGTTTTCATCAGGTAAAATCTGCCCAATCAAGTCTGACACCCATTTTTCGGTAAAATTGCCAATCAGGGAGTTTCTTGCCTGCAGGGTCGATTTTGTTCCCGAATATCCCTTCGGCCAGTAGGATACATACCTTCCATCATCTGTCTTATAGAACAGCTGACTGTACGATGCGAAATTTTTCGATTTGTCGAAGAATATTTTTTCCTGTTTTTTACTCCATAATCTCATAATAATTAATATTAAACTTAAACATATAAATATATTTTATTAAATAAAATAAATATTGTTCAATAAAAGCAATATTGCATTTGAGTTGTAAAAATGTATATACTATCAGATTTAAAAATATATGTGATTTTATGTCATTTACAGAAAGCCAAATAGAAAAACTGGAAAAAAGCGGATACAGATTCGTTGGAAAACATGGTCATGCAGCAGTCAAGACATGCCATTGGACTCGTCAGAGCATATCTGATAAGGGAGTCTGCTATAAAGAGAAATTTTATGGAATTGAATCCCACAGATGCCTTCAGATGTCTCCTGCAGTTCCCAACTGCCAGCAGGAATGCGAATTTTGCTGGAGGGATTTGACCTATACCCAGACAACATGGGAAGATGATGAATACGACGATCCCAAAACCATTGTTGATGAAGCCATCAAAGCTCAGAATAACCTGCTGTGCGGTTTTTATGGAAATGACAAGGCAAATAAAAAAAAGCTGGAAGAGATGAAAAATCCAACAAATGCCGCAATATCCCTTGCAGGCGAACCGACACTTTATCCTGAAATTGATGGATTGATTGGCGAGTTCAACCGTCGTGACTTCACCACTTTTGTCGTGAGCAATGGCCAATGTGTTGAAAGATTGCGCAATCTGGAAAACGATCCCTATCAACTGTACCTTTCCTTGGATGCACCTTCAAAGAAAATATTCAATAACTTGTGCAGACCCCAAATAAATGATGCATGGAGTAATTTAAATGAATCACTTGAAACATTATCCAGTTTTGACTCACGTACATGTATAAGGAACACATGCGTTAAGGGAAAGAATATGGAAGACCCTGAAGGTTATGGAAAACTGATTAAAAAAGCAGACCCTGATTTCGTGGAAGTCAAGGCATACATGTTTGTGGGCTCATCACGTAAAAGACTTACAATGGACAATATGCCATTGTTTGATGAGGTTAAGGATTTCGCTTCAAAAATCGGTGATGCGTGCGGTAAAGAAATAGTGAATGAATCTGAAATCAGTCGAGTAGTACTACTCGAATAGATTTCAAACCATTTCAGTGTTATTTGAGTTTTTTAAGAAAAATTTATTTTCCTTCGGCTTTTAATTCTTCACAAAGCTCAACGGCCTTTTTAGCTGCCTTTTCCATTGAGATTTCATATGGAATTCCAGCCTCTTCCAAAAGCCTTTGACCTTCTTCCTCATTAGTTCCGGTCAATCTGATAACTATGTGAACCTTACGGTTAGCCTGATTCAAAGCCTTGATTACACCACGTGCGACATCATCCGCCTTGGTGATTCCACCCAAAACATTCAGGAATACAACTTTAACAGGATCATAGTTTAAAACAATGTTTAAAGCCTGATTGATAATTTGTTCGGAAGCTCCACCACCAATATCTAAGAATGTTGCCGGTTCACCACCATTGAGCTTAATCATGTCCATAGCAGTCAATGTAAGACCCGCACCATTACCGATAACTGCAATGTCACCGTCCAATTGAACAAAGTCCACAGCTTTCTTTTTATAGTGCAATCTATCAACAAGGTCCTGATGTCTGAACAGAGAATCGTTTTCAACAACCATCTTTGCATCTGCGGCAATCAAACCTTTAGGGGTTAAAACCAACGGGTTTATTTCTGCCGTGTCTGCATCATATTTGGTGAACACATTATAAAGTTTCCAAATCATATCCCCCATTGGAGAAATCAGCTCGGAAGGCACACCCATCTTACGTGCGATTTCACGTGCTTCGTATGGTAAGAATTCAAGCAAAGGATTAGGATAATATTTAATAATCTTTTCAGGATTGGTTTTTGCCAGGTTCTCGATTTCGACTCCACCTTCCTTACTTGCCAAAATAACAGGTCTTCTTGCACCTCTGTCAACAGATACTGTTACAAAGAACTCATTTAAGATTTCGGCTTTTTCTTCAATCAATAAATGTTTGACCTTTTCACCTTTAATTTCCATACCTAAAATTTCATCGGCAACCTTTAAGGCTTCACCAGGATTGTCGGCGAATTTTACACCACCGGCCTTACCTCTTCCTCCTGTCAAAACCTGTGCCTTGATAACTACTGGAACATCCATTTCAGAGGATATTGTCATTGCCTCTTCGGGAGAGTAGGCAACATGGCCTTCCAAAATTGGAATTCCTTCCTGATTAAAAATTTGTTTTGCTACATTTTCAAAAAATCTCATTATAACACCTATTCAGCTAAAGCATACCCCGCTTCGAAAGCCTTGATATTCTTTTCTTCAGTTCCTTTAGGAACACTTGCTTCAATTGCTTTCATGGCAGCTTCCTTGGATATGACTTTAGTAATTTTAGTAATGGCTCCAACCATTACGATATTCGCTACGATTTTAAGTCCTATTTCATCGGTTGCGGTTTTTGTAGCCGGAGCCTCATAAACCTTAATATTATGCTCCTCTATAAACTCCTGCACATCTTCAACATCAGTTGTTCCAGGATCAACAATCAAAGTTCCATTATCCTTCAAATCGACAATATATTTAAGCAATGCCTCATTGGACATTGCCACTAAAATATCCGGATTTTGAACTTTCGGATAGTCAACTTCTGTGTCGCTGATAACAACTTCACATTTTGAAGCTCCACCACGAGCTTCAGGACCATAAGATTGGGTTTGGACAGCTTCTTTTTCATCGAAAAGACTTGCAGATTTACCTAAAATGATTCCTGCAAGAATAATTCCTTGACCTCCAAATCCACAGATTCTAATTTCAGTTCTCATATTATCCACCTATAATTCTGTTGAAAATGCGGAGTTGATAAGAGTTTTCTTACCAGATTTTTCCACACTAATCCTTTCAAGGTTTTCAGTAAATTCATCTCTTTTAGTGTTGGCAAACTCTCCAACAACAATTTTTCCTTCCAATTCTTTTGCGCTCATCCTATCCGCTGCAGATTTATATACAGTATTGGCTTTCATCACTGCAGCCATTGCAGTAGGAGTTCTGAGTTTATTCTTACGACCAAAGTAGGTTGGACATTGGGTTGCAACTTCAATAAATGAAAATCCATCGTTTTGCAATCCGTCTTTAATTGCCAATACCAGATTTTCCATTTGAACTGTAGTCCATCTTGCAGAGTAAGTTGCTCCTGCAGCCGCAACAAGTTCAGCCAATTTGAATGGGGCATCCAAATTACCGTAAGGTGCAGTTGTTCCAAAACTGCCTTTAGGAGAAGTAGGACTGATTTGACCACCAGTCATTCCATAAATATTATTATTGATACAGATTACGGTCAGATTAATGTTTCTTCTGGCCGCATGAATTAAATGATTACCTCCAATGGAAGCTGCATCACCGTCACCGGTAAATACGACAACATCCAAATCCTTATTTGCTGTTTTCAAACCGGTTGCAAAGCTTAAAGCCCTTCCATGAGTGGTGTGAAGTGAATCGCATTTCAAATAACCCGGAATTCTTGAGGAACATCCGATTCCGGAAACCATTGCAATATTGTCAAAGTCCATATCCGCCTTTTCCATGGCTGCAAGGAATGCATTGATGATTGCACCGTTTCCACAGCCCGGACAAAAGATATGAGGCAATCTGTCCTCTCTTAAATATGGGAGAAATCTATTTTTATTTTCAGACATTTTAGTTTCCTCCTATTTTGTTGATTTCATCTAAAATTTCATCAGGAGTTGGCAATAATCCTCCAATGACTCCCATCAAATGAACATCAGTGCCCTTAAGTACCCTGTCAACTTCATAAAACATCTGACCCAGATTCATTTCGACAACAAGTACATCATTGGCGTTTTTGGTTATCTCTTTTATCTGTTCATCAGGGAACGGCCATGGAGTGTCAATTTTAACGTAACCCACTTTCTGATTGTTTGCCCTTGCCTTGTTTACCGCTTCAACGGCTGATCTGACCGGAGCACCATAGGAAACAATAATGACATCTGCATCTTCACAGTTTTCAGACCTGACAGAACAGATTTTATCCTTATTGTTTAAAACCTTATCACAGATTCTTTGGACAAGCCTGTCATGGGTTTCTGGAGTGTTGGTGTCTGGATATCCTCTTTCATCGTGAGTGAGACCTGTTACGTGAATATTGAATCCGTCACCGAATGCAGGCATTGGAGTTGTACCGTTTTCAATATTTTCAAAGGGCAAGTAATCATCGGTTTTTTCAGGCCTTTTTCTTGCAACGATTTCTATATCGTCTTCCACAACAATCTTTTCTCTCATATGCCCTATGACTTCATCGGCCATGACAAATACAGGGCATCTGTATTCTTCTGACAGGTTAAAAGCCTTGATTGTGAAGTCAAAGAATTCCTGAACGCTTGACGGAGACAATGCGATAGGTTCATAGTCACCGTGGGATCCCCAACGGGCCTGCATCATATCACCCTGTGCGGCCATGGTCGGTTGAGCTGTTGAAGGAGAACCCCTTTGAACATCAACGACAACAATTGGAGTTTCGCTCATGAATGCATAACCTATATTTTCCTGCATCAATGAAATACCCGGACCGGAAGTTGCTGTCATTGATTTGGCTCCTCCCCATGAACCTCCAATGATTGCACCAGCAGATGCGATTTCATCTTCCATTTGAACGAATGACCCTCCAACTTTTGGCAATTCACGAGCTAAAGTTTCTGCAACTTCTGTTGATGGAGTGATAGGATAACCAGCAAAAAATCTGCATCCAGCTGCTATTGCTCCTTTAGCACATGCTTCATTTCCTTGAATAAAAAATTCTTCAGCCATTTTATACACCTACTTTCCCTTCCTTGTGAATAACGGATTAAAGTTAACATCCTCTTTCATCCACCAGTTTTCAGGCAAATCAACTGTAATTGCCTGATCCGGACATGCAACTTCACATGTACCACATTTGGTACATCTTTCTTCGAATTTTACATATGGCAATTGAACTCCCTTCTTGTTTACATCAGGAGATATTGCATATACATTCTTATAACACATGAATAAGCAAAGATGACATCCTTTACACAAATTTTCATCAATAATAATCAATTTAAAATCTCCTCATTTATTTATGATAAATAAATATAGAATGTATATTATTTATGTTAATGAACATTTAAATATCTTATGTGAAATGATGACAAAATAAAAAAATTTATATTAGAAATTAAAATTAAATAAGTAACCATGAAAGAATTAATCACCCCAATCACTGATGATGACCTAAATAATTTGCAAATCGGCGATAAAATAACTATCTCCGGAACAATCTATACAGGACGTGATGCGGCTCTGCCACAGCTTGTGGAGCTTATTGAAAAAAACAAGGTTCCCTTTGATTTGAAGGGTAGTGTCATAATGCATACTGCCTTTAGCGCTGCTGGAATTGCACCAACAACAAGCAGCAAAGAGGAAATCGAATCCACAATAGCGCCATTAAGCAGAGCAGGGGTTAAAATTCATATTGGAAAGGGCAGGTTAAGCGATGAAACGGTTGATGCATTGGGCATGCACAATTCCATTTTTGTCATAACACCACCTGTTGCAGCATTGCTTACAGATTGCGTTTTAGAAAAAAAGTGTGTTCTTTTTGAAAATGAGGGCATGGAAGCAATGTATGAATTAAAAGTAAAAAATATTCCTGGAATTGTTGCAGTCCAGGATAAAAAAAGGATTTGAGAAGACTTATTCTTCGTCTTCTTCATCTTCAGTTTCTTCTTTTTTCTCGAATGCATCTACGAAATTGACTTTGGTAATTTCTTCGATGTTATCCCAGATGTCTTTAGCGATTCTGAATCTTGCAAAGGTAACGTCCATGTATGATTGTTGGTCGAATTTAGCCATTTCATCCAATTTGATGTTTGCAACGCCGTCTTCGATATCGATTTCGGTTTTGTCAATGTCGACGTTAGGATTGGAGTAGTGTAACTCGATCATACTTTTGATTTTTTCAGCAACATCTTCGATGATTTCAGTTACTTCAACATCATAAACTAAGTCTTTTCCTGCTAATTCGTGGTTGAAGTCAACTTTTACTCTTCCACCGTTTACGGTTAGGATTTTACCGGTTGCACCTTCGGATTGGATTCTCATACCTTGAACAGGAGTCATGCCTTGTTTTTTGAATTCTCTCATAGGCACTAATTGAATCATTTTAGGGTCTCTAGGACCGAATGCATTATCGGAATCAACTTCAATAGTTTTTTTGTCGCCTTGTTCTAATCCAATGATTGCTTCTTCAATAGCAGGTAATAAGTGGTTTCCACCTACAACAATAGGAATTGGTTTGTAGGTTTTGTTTTCATCGAAAAGTCCTGCTTCTTGTGCAATTTCATCATAAGTAGTGTCAAATACGTCTTCTGTGTCTTTAATTTTACCAGTAAAGTTTACTCTTACAAAATCTCCGTTATCTATAGCCATAATATTAGCTCCTTATAATTTTGATTAAATAATTTGTTAATAAATATTATAACATTAATAATTTTAGTAACCATTACTTATTAAAGTTTTGTTTATGAAGACATATTATAAATTGTCAATCAAAAAACTAAGAAATAGTTTTCAAATGCTCTCGGTAAAAAACTATTATTTATAATGATGATAATATTAATCATGCAAAGAAGAGGTGCAGTCAATTTACCGCTTCATGGAGGCCATCCTCCAAAGTGGTTATTTTCAAGAATGGTGAAATTATCCGGAGCGCTTGCTTCAGTAATCATTGAAGAATACAGTTTAGAGGAGTTTCTAAATCGTATTTCAAATCCTTACTGGTTTCAGGCATTCTCATGTGTTTTGGGCTTTGACTGGCACTCTTCCGGAACAACCACAACAACATTGGGCGCACTTAAGGTATCCCTGTCACCTGAAGAGCATGGAGTTTACCTGACAGGCGGAAAAGGCGCCAAGTCACGAAAAGCACCGAAGGGAATAGAGCATGCAGGAGAAGTGTTCAACCTCAAAACAAAGACAACTGAAAAACTGGTCGAAACAAGCAAACTGTCAGCTAAAATTGACAATTCATGCATTCAGGACGGATACACTTTATACCAGCATAATTTCTTCATCACCGAAAAGGGAGACTGGGCCGTTGTCCAGCAGGGACTGAATACTCAAAATAAATATGCCCGACGATACCATTGGCTTGGCAGCGAAGTCGACAGATTACTCAATGACCCTCACAGCGGAATTTCCTGCGATAAAAAAACACCCCACACCCTAAACATGTCTTCAAAAGACAGTGAGGAAGCTCAAAAAATAAGTGTCGATTTGATTAATGACAATCCCAACCATTTAAGACAATATTTTAAAAGAAAAGACAATCAGTTGCTTTTGGAAGATTTTACAATGCCTGCCCATCATCCTGTTTTGGACATGGACATTTCAGATAAGGAATTTGAGGTGCTGACAAAGGCATGGGAAATACAGCCGGAAAACTATGAGGAACTGATTCTGCTTCAGGGAATTGGTCCTAAAAAAATAAGGGCACTTGCATTAATTTCAGATTTGGTTTACGGTGAGCCTGCAAGCTGGAAAGACCCTGTCAAATACAGTTTCACACATGGAGGAAAGGACGGCTTTCCGTATCCTGTTGACAGGGAAGTCTATGACAATTCCATACAAACAATACGCGATGCAATAGAACAGGCCCGTTTAAAAAAAGATGAAAAATTGAAAGCCATCAAAAGACTGGACGACTTCATTTCCTAGCGGTTTTCGTCATGAATATTAACGTTTTTGCCGTGAGCGGTCGGAATGACTTCAAGAACAGGATTTTCAAATTCAAGGTCAAATTCCTTACCATCCATCAGGAGGTGCTGAAATACCGCCAATGATGACACTTCAGAGTGAGGCTGTGTTGTTACTGACACGTTCCAGTCAGCAGCCTTATAAACTTTTCCAGGGACTTTTGAACCACCGACAATGATTAAAATATCTGATCCGTCTTCACGAACTTCAGGGGCAGTCTCATGAGCCTGTGTACCGTACATTGTCAAATGGACAACTTTTCCTCCGTCAGCTTTCCATTTGTTGATGACACCCATATAGCTTTCTGTGTATTCTATTTCAAAGTTTCCGCCAAATCTTGAAGCTGTATCCCTTACATTTTCCATCAATCGGTTATCTCGCTCTCCGGCCAGATAAATCTTACTTGCGCCAAATGCGCGGGCAGTCAAACATACATGAGTTGTAATTCTTGTATCTCTTTTCAGTCTATGGTCCAATCTTAAAACATTAACATTCATATTATCTAATTAAATATTACTCGTAAAATTATATAAATTTGATGAGAAAAACCACATTGAGGAAATTAAATTAAGGAGGTGATATGTGCATTGTTTCCCCATTGGATGATTAATGAAATATCAATATTGAAGACGACATGCTTATACTGTGGTAAATCTCATCAGTACTACTATAAACCACAATATATATAAAACAATGTACCGACTAACTTCAATATTGATTTGAAGTTGTAAAAATTACTTAAATGAAAAATAAGGCTACTGCCATAAATAAAAGAGACAGCAATCTTCCCACTTCATTGCTCATTCCCAAAACATCACCATTGGCCAGAATGAAATTGCGTTTTGCGATGGTCGCTATCAGGACACCTGAGACAATCGCACCAAGAACTCCGCAAATACCTGCCCATCCTCCGATTGCATATGCGATAATTGCTATAATTACTGTTGAAGCAAAATAATTAGCAGGATTGGTTTCTTTTATAAAGTAGCTTCCAATTCCGGGAGTAAGTGGCTTTGACAGTAACGCTGTGGTTAAAAGAGATGTTTTTGCAGCCATTTCACATATTATAATACCCACAATAAAATGATAATCCAAAATATTGTAAATTCCGGCAATTGTAAGGCTTGCAACCAAGAATAATGTGGCCATTCCTCCGGCACCCACTGATGAGTCCTTCATGACTCTGATCTTTTTTTCAGGCTCCCCATGAACCATGACCCCATCGGCCATGTCCATGACACCGTCAAGATGATTATAACCTGTTATCAGCATCAGAAATGCATAAACTATTGTGGCTGTGAAAAATGAATTCAAATGCAGGAAATTCAGTGAAACATAACCGCAGACTGCTGCCAGAACCCCTACAAAAATATGTAAAAACGGCCAGCACCAGGTCAGTTTGGTCATATACTCGATTGATGTGAAAACATTAATCGGCAGAACTGTTGAAAATGTCAAAAGTCCTAAAAGTGATTTTACCGGTGAAAATTCCTCATCTTCAAAATAGCTGTCATCATCCATGTTTATTCCTCAAATACTTTTGATATGCAACCTGCAATTAAACCCGCAAAAATATCATCAAGAATAGGAGGCAAACCGTATATAATTCCAGGTTTTGCTTCTATATATCTTTTAAAGTTCAATACCGCCTTTGTTCCTGCAATCTGATTTGAAATTGCAATTCCAAGCACCTCATCAGCATATAGGTAATCCGGATTTTGAATTTCACGAATCCTTTTGCCTGATAAATCCTGTTGCGCTCTAATTGCAGCAACCAAAAGTTCAATAACATTAATATCGCTTAATGATTTAAGGATTTGTGCCTCCATCCGATTTTTTAAATCAGAAGTCACGTCATCCTCGTCTAAAAGTTCCATTCCGGCATCAACCAAATCC
>JAUNXD010000005.1:0-2299 GCA_030539985.1 Methanobrevibacter sp. | reverse complement strand
ATCCCCAATCAATATTCCTTCGGCTACAAAGTAATCCAGAATTCCAAAGGTCAGATTCAGCCTTTCGAATGCATCCTCCAAACTGATTTCGATAGCTTCGGAAATTTGAACTTTCAATTCAAAAAAATCAATATCATCATACACCGCATTGTTGATATCCAATAAATCTCCTTCGGTTTCGGGAACATTGGCCAATACCGCCAAAAAATCCTCATCATTTAGGATATTTTGAATATGTAACGGCAATGCCATTTCTGCCAGCACCTTGGCCTTGACACTAGCTACCAGCTTAAAGACTTTAAGCAGGTCTTTTGGTGAAATTGCCTTATCGATATATAAAACATGACTTAAATTGATTCGGGCATCCACGAATCCTTTGGGAGAGTTTACCACCTGCAATTCATCAGTAAACTCCTCAACAATCAAATCATTTGCCATGAATGTGAAAATGGTTAAATCATCATATGTGTTTGTAAAATAATCCAGGGAATCTGTTGCCTGTGCAATATATGACCCTTTCGAGCGGTTGAAAACCTCTGCCCTTTTTGCAGTGGCCTCGAATTCATTTTTTGATTTAACAATATTAACATTTTCAACAATGTCAATACCATCACTAACAGTGAAATCACTGAATGTTAAAAAATGATTCGGATTATTTATGCAAATCCCATAATCTTTTTTGATGATATTGAATTTCATGTGATAATATATATTAATTATTTAATTTAAATTTTATATTATATTACTTAATAGGACTCATCATTATGACAATAATCATTGATCCCCAATCCAGCGGGATAGCTGGAAATATGCTGATTGGAGCATTTGTTGATTTAGGAGCAGATGCAGACAGACTAAAAGAGATAATGGAAAAAGCCTCCATAGGATTTGGAAAAATAGAAGTGACTTTCGAAAAGATATGCAAGCATGGAATCGACTCAACATATTGCCATGTTGAAATGCTTGAAAACAAACCCCCAATCAACTATCCTGAATTTATTTCCAAGATTGAAAAGTTGGATTTGGATGAAAATGTTAAACAGACTTCAGTCAATGTCTTTAGAAGAATTGCCGAAGCGGAATCAAAGGTCCATGGAAAAAACTTGGATGAAGTGCATTTCCATGAAGTCGGTGCCAGTGATGCAGTGGCTGATGTGATAGGTTCAGTTTATGCTTATTACAGTTTAGGTTTTGACAGGCAAAAGACAATCGGCCTTCCGATAGCCGTTGGAGGTGGAAGGATTAAAACAGCCCATGGAACAATACCTGTTCCTGCTCCTGCCGTTGTTGAAATTTTAAAGGAGGCAAATATGGTTGGAGGACCTGTTGACTGCGAACTTGCAACACCTACAGGATGTGCAATCTATATGGAATTGTGCGACGAGATAAAAGAGTTTATTCCAATGATTAAACCTGAACAAACAGGTTATGGAGCGGGTTTAAAGGAATTCAAACATCCAAATGTTTTAAGAATCATTGAAAGTGGAGAAATCTCTCAAAGTGATGAAATTGACGTTATTGAAACCAATATTGACCATCTGACCGGCGAGGAAATCGGATACTTATTTGACGTGCTTCTTGATGCAGGTGCAAGGGACGTGTCAATCACTCCCATAATCATGAAGAAAAACAGGCAGGGCAGCCTTCTGAAAGTAATTTCTAAACATGACAATCGGGAAGCGATTTTAGATACTATCTTTAAGGAAACCGGAAGTCTGGGTATAAGAATTGCTCAAAATATGCATCGCGGAGTTGCAAAAAGAGAATTCGTAAAGGAAACTGTCAATATTAATAATAAAGAGTATGAAGTAACCTTCAAGATAGGTTATGTCAATGGAGAAATCATCTCAAAAAGGCCTGAATTTGAAGACATAAAAAGAATTGCTGAAGACAGCGGCATTGCCTTAAAAGACATTAAGGAGCTGATAAAATGAAAAAGGCAATTTCAATTTTTTCCGGAGGCCTTGACTGTACCGTTGCTACATGCGTCTATGATAAGGATTATGAAATTCATGCCATAACATTTGATTATGGTCAAAAGGCATTCAAACAAGAATTTAAGGCTTCAAAAAACATCTGTGAAAAGATGGGCTGGTCACATGAAGTGATTGAGCTTCCATGGCTTTCAAAAATCAGCACATCAAGCCTGAATACTGATGATGAGATTCCTGAAGTTACAGAAGATGATCTTGATGATTTAAAAAAATCTAGTGAAACTGCAGATAACGTCTGGGTTCCTGCAAGAAATACTGTTTTTACATCAATTGGCCTTTCCTATGCCGAAAGCATTGGCGCTGAG
>JAUNXD010000316.1 GCA_030539985.1 Methanobrevibacter sp. | reverse complement strand
ATATTTGAATAGTTGCTGGTAAATGATTCTAAAACTGGGCGCTGTTCGCTATTGTGCAACATAACCTTAAAGTTGGCATGTACGCAGATGGACTTGTCATCCACTGAAACACTCATTTTAAAATCAATTAAATTTTTCAAACTATATTTTGGAACATTTAATCTTTTGGAAGCATCAAGAATCTCTAAAGACACAGGAATATTCTCCTCATCAAAATCCAACAAAACTCCTTCATCCATTTCAACAGTTTTATCATATTTAAATGGTCTGGTAACTTTAATTGCCAAAACATCATATGCATAATCATATCTGTAATCCACTTCAAAAGAATTATCTGCGTTTCCTTTCATGTTCTCTCCTCTTCTTTTCTTCCGGATAAACTGTGATGACAGTTACATTTTCATCATCACTAATTTCAATAATCACATACAAATCCATTGTAGGTTTTGTTTCATGTGGATATATCAACTTAAAGCGATTGTAATAGGTTTTTGAAATAGATAATGGAATTTTATTAACTAAACAATCTACAGTATAGTTAATTTTAAAATCTCTTTCTAACCAACGTTGTTCCACATGAGGAATGATTTTTAAATTGTTGGGATCCTGTGATTTTAAAATTTCTCGAGCTTCATCAATATTATAATCTCGCACGAAAATCACATACCATAAAATCTAATTAATAATTATGGATTAATTCTTATTTAATACTTTCTCATACATTAAATAAAAATTGATTTTTTCTTGTTAAGTTTGTTTTGATGTTTATTATGGTGGATGGGAGAAAAATGGGATTGTCATATCTTTTTTTGGAGTGTTGATGGAACATTCATTAAGAATTGATAATACAAGATAGGTCGATCTTTGTGTAAATAAAATCCCATTGAAATAATATTATTAGATTCAAATATTGTCTAATATAAATTATTTGACTAAGAATGGAAAAGTTTTTATGGCTTTTTAAGTTCACACATTTTACTTGTAATCAATTTTTGGTCGCAAATCAATTGGCATATTAATATCAGTTTATGAACTTTCTCGTGTGTTGTGAAAAGGAATAAAAAAGGATATATTCGTGATAAGTTTGTTAATTCGACTGATTCATGGTCGGGTTTAATCTATTTTGAAGCTTAAAGGAGATAAGGAATTTATAATGGATAAATTCCATATACTTCTTTTTCATAGTTTAACCATGTTTTTAGCATTTCATCTTCGATTGAATATTTTTGGTTTGTGTAACTTATTATTCCTTTATCTTTGAGGCTTGTTAGATATTTGTTAAATGTTCCTCTTGAAATATTTGTTTTTTCTAGTAATTCGCTCCAGGTTAGTGAATCTTCGTCAACTAATTGTTCGACTATATTTTTTTCGTTGTTGTTTAAGCTACTCCAAATTTTTATCCACATTATTAGGATTTGTTCCATATTTGTGAAAAATGTTTTTTTCACTATTTCGGGAGTGTATATTTGATTGCTGTCCATTACATTGTAAAAACTATTTATGTATAATGGTATTCCTCTTGTGCACTTGTAAAATCTTTCAAATCCTTCTTCAGTAAATTTTATTTCACTCATTTTATCTCTAAAGTAGGCTTTTGTTTCTTCTTTACTGAACGGATTAATTGTTATTTGTTGTAATCTTCCGCCAAATTCTCCACTTTCACCATTTAGTTCGTTTATA
>JAUNXD010000083.1 GCA_030539985.1 Methanobrevibacter sp. | reverse complement strand
CTCTTCTAATTTAGCTCTTGTAAGTGAAATGATTAAGTTTTTAGGAGTTCCGTCAGTACCCATTGCAATGAATGGTAAGTTTACTTCAGTTGTTGTTGTGGTGGATAATTCGATTTTTGCTTTTTCAGCAGCTTCTCTTAATCTTTGTACTGCTTGGTCATTGTCCATTAAGTCAATACCTTCTTGTGCTTTGAATTCATCCGCTAAGTATTTGATTAAAACGTTATCCATATCAGTACCACCGAGTTGGGTGTCACCGCTGGTGGATCTTACTTCAAATACTCCTCCACCGAACTCCATGATGGTTACGTCTAAGGTACCTCCACCTAAATCGTATACCATGATGTTCATGTCATCTTCTTCCGCTTTGTCAAGACCGTATGCGAGGCTTGCTGCGGTAGGTTCGTTAACGAGTCTTACAACGTCAAGTCCTGCAATGGTTCCTGCGTCTTTGGTTGCAGTCCTTTGGTTATCGTCAAAGTAAGCAGGTACGGTAATTACAGCTTTTTGAATAGGTTCTCCTAAGAAGGTTTCTGCATCTTTTTTGATTTTTTGAAGGATGAATGCGGAAATCTCTTGTGGTGAGTACTGTTTTCCGTTAACGGTAACTTTATGGTCTGTACCCATACTTCTTTTGATTGCACTGATTGTATTTTCTGGGTTGGTTACTGCTTGTCTTCTTGCCGGTTCACCAACTAACATTTGACCGTCTTCGGTAAATGCAACATAACTTGGGAATGATTTACCGTATTGGCTTGCACCTTCAGCAGATGGGATTGTAGTAGGTTTTCCCCCTACAAGCACTGATGCTGCTGAGTTACTTGTACCTAAGTCAATTCCAATAATTTTTTCTTTTTTAGTATCAGACATAATTATCACCTTATTTTTTTTTTATAAATTATTTAATAAACGTTATTTTTTACAAACTATAACTTTTGAATATTTAAGAACTTTGTCCTTGTACATGTATCCTTTCATCAATTCTTCAATGATGTATCCGTTTTCCACTTCATCGGATTCCTGAACCATCAATGCTTCATGCTTGTTCAGGTCGAATTTTTCACCTTTTGCGGGAATTTCACTCACTCCCTCTTTGGTGAGAACATCTGTAAACTTATTGTATATCAATTCAATTCCTTTTCTTAAATCTTCGTCATTTTCGGTTTCTAAAGCTCTACCGAAGTCTTCATAACAATCTAGAAACTCTTTTATAACATTTTCATTTGCGAATTTTAGAAGATCCTTATTTCTTTTATCGGTTATCTTTTTGAAATTTTCGAAATCCGCCTGAAGTCTTTGTGACAGTGAAATGTATTCCTGGGTTTCGGATTCGGATTTTTCAAGATCTTTTTGAAGTTTTTCGATTTCTTCATTTTTTTGAGCTAACTCATTTTCAAGTTCCTCAATTTTTTCATCGAAATCAATGGTGTCTACTTCAGTTTCGCTTTTATTTTCATCAGTCATAGTTACACCTTTTTTAGGTTTTTGGAAAAACTTTTGTAATAACTCTCAACCGAGAAGTTTTTCTTTTTGTTCTTTAACATTGGTTTTTGGGAATTTATGGACATATAGGAAAATGGTTCCTCATTTAAGAGTTATTACTTTAAGTTTTTCTGAACCAAATATTAAAGTAACAAAAAGTTATCTTTCTCTTACATTATTATAGTAACAAAAAGTTATATAAAGGTTTCGATACATAAGGTATAATCATGACTAATGCAAACGACATTGAGAAAAATAAAAAACCTCGCAGAAATGTTGATTCACCTCAAGGTCACATTGAATTGAGAACCAATTACAATGGGCCTTCAGATGACATTGATGTTGAGGATATCCTTGATGTAATGGGTTGTAAGACTAGAAGAGATATTATAAATCTTTTAAGGGAAGAACCTATGTTTGTTAGTGAAATTTCCAATGAACTTGACATTGGTCAAAAAGCAATTATTGCACACTTGCGTGCAATGGAAGATATAGGTATTCTAAATTCTTCTTATAAAAAGATTTTAAGAGGCCGTCCGCGTAAATACTACGATTTGCAAAACGAAGTCAATATACACATTACCATCAACAGGAATAACTTCGACGTACAGTTTACAGACGACATGCTCAATACATTGCAACTTCCATCAGGTGACGAGTGGTCCAAACTGCTGGACATAGAAAAGAGAATCGATGATGGACAGCTCGAAGCGATTGATGAGTTGAAAAATCAAATCAGATTATACGGTAATCTCCTGGAAAGAGCAGAATACATCCTTGAGAGAACCATTAAAAACAGATAATTATTGTTTGAATCTAATTTCAAACATTTTTTTACTTTTTTTTTAAATCTTTTTAGCAACAATGCTTTGGCCCAGTGAAACCGATCCGTCACCGGCACAGGTGTTTAAGTGCTGTATGAAATTGAATCCATTGTTTTCAATGTAATTCTTAACGCAGTCGGTAATTGCCTCGTTGTAGAACACTCCTCCTGTTGCTCCGATATCATTAAGGTTCCTTTTCTCGGCTGCCCTGATTGCAAGTTCACTCAAACCGCTTGCAACTGCAATCTGTCCTGCTGAAGCAGCATCCGCTTTCTTTTCACCGCTTTGATATAGTCTTACAACTTCACGCAGGATTTCTGTTGTGTTCAACTGGTCATTTTCAATTATTGCAGGAATTTCCAAATCCTTGGTTGAGTAGTATGCTGCGGATTCAAGTTTCATTGAGCATTCGCCTTCATAAGTTCGCTCATGGCATATTTCTAATGCTACGGCCATTGAATCCAATACTCTTCCGGTACTTGTGGTAATTCCAACATTTATTCCGGAGTCAATTTGCTTTTTGATGTTTTTGATTTCGATTTCACCATATTTGAAGTAATCAGTATAATATTTGATTAAATCATCATCCTTAAGGATACTTGCAAGCATTCTTGCCGGATATTTTGTTGCAACATCTCCTCCAGGCATTAATTGAGGTTCAAGATGTGCCATCCTTTCAAATGAACTGATGTCGGTATAGAGAATTTCTCCTCCCCAGCTGGTTCCATCACTGCCGTATCCTACGCCATCTGCAGCAATAACTATCATTTCATCTATTCCATGGTCATTTGCAAGTGCAACGGAATGGGCATGATGGTGTTGGACCGGAAGGACTTTTGCATCATATTTTTCAGCCAGTTCATGAGCCAATCGTGTTGTGAAGAAATGAGGATGCATATCGCAGGCAATAACGTCAAATTCATTGATTTTTGTAATTCTTTCCATGTTTTCAATGGCTTCACGTAAAAACATCAGTGTTTTTGGTTTGTTTGTATTTCCAATGTGCTGTGAAGGATAAACTCTATCTTCACGGGCTATTGAAAAGGTCACGTCAAGTTCAGGGCCCAATGCAAGAACATCAAAATCATTTACTTCATAATTTATAGTGTACGGTTCGGGAGTGTATCCACGGGATCTTCTTATGAATGACAGTTCGTCATTTCTGAATCTGATGACAGAATCGTCACATCTGTTCAGTATTCTGCGATTGTGGATAAGGGAATAATCGTTAACTCCATTTATAATGTCTGAATTCTCAATCATCATCGGTTCGCCGGGAATGTTTGCTGATGTCATTACAAATGTGTCGATATCGCTTTCATCAAATAAAAGGTAATGCATCGGTGAGTATGGAAGCATGACTCCTATATTGTGAAGTCCAGGTGACAGGCTTTCTGGAAATTCATAACCCTCATTTTTCTTTAAAATGACAATAGGCCTTTTGTTTGAAGTTATGGTTTTTATTTCCCTTGAGGTTAGCTGTGCATATTTCTTAAGGCTTTCCAGATCCCTGCACATTACTGCAAAAGCCTGATTTGGACGATTAAGCCTCAATCTCAATTCTTTTATCGCATCATCATTGTATGCATCAACAACAAGGTGGGTTCCTCCAATACCTTTTATGGCTAAAATATTGCCTTCGCTCAGGATTTCGGCACCTTTTCTAATGGGATTTTCAACATGTAATTTATCCTTGCCTTCATAAATGGCCATCTGCGGTCCGCAGTCGTTGCAGCATATTGCCTCTCCGTGGTATCTTCTGTCAAGGGGCTGTTTGTATTCCACCAGACAGTCGTCACATAATGGAAAGTCCTCCATTGAGGTTCTTATCCTGTCATAAGGCACGCTTTCAATAACCGTGAATCTCGGTCCGCAATCGGTACATGCATTGAACGGATATTTGTAGCGCCTGTCCTTGGGATTTCTTATTTCGGCAAGGCACTTGTCGCAGATTGCAATGTCCGGAGGAATTACGCTGACTCCAGAGTAGGTATCTCCGCTTTCGATAATCTCAAAATTTTCATAGTTTTTAACATCAATTTCACTTACTTCCATAGAATCGATTTTTGCTATTAGGGGCAATTCGTCTGGAAGTCTTTTGACAAAATCAGAAGTATTTTCACCTTCAATAATAATTTCAACCACATTTCCAAGGTTTCTGACATGTCCTTTGAGATTCAAATCACTGGCTAGCCTATATACATATGGTCTGAATCCTACTCCCTGGACAATTCCTTGTGTTAAAATCATTAAAGCTTTCATTAAATTATAATATTGTAACTTAAATTTTATATAATTTTATCTTATATATTATATTATGAAAGATATTCTTGAAAGATTGGTAAGTGAAGAACTTGATATTGCCGAGGCGGAAAAACTCTTGAAAGCGAATAACATTTTGGAGTTTGACGATATTGCAAAGTTTGATATTAAAAGAAGTGAAAGGACAGGTTTTCCAGAAGCGATATTCTCACCAAGTAAGGACTATGAAGATTTAATCACAATAATTAAAAATTATCTTGAAAAAGCAGAAGAAGACTTAATAATTACTAAATTATCTCCTGAAAGACATGAAAAGATATTAAAGGATTTGGGTAAAAACCCATTTATTTTTGACTATAACAGAAAAGCCCAAATTCTAATAATCAGAAAGGAAATCGCAAAAAAGGATCCGATTGCAAAGATAGGAATAATAACCGCAGGAACATCAGACATCAACATTGCCGAAGAGGCACGAGTTATCGTTGAGGAAGGGGGATGTGAGGCAATCACATCTTATGATATAGGTGTTGCCGGAATCCACAGGCTGTTTCCCCAAATTGCACATATGGTCAGTGAAGGCGTCAGGGCCTTTATAGTCTGTGCGGGGATGGAAGGGGCTCTGCCTTCCGTTGTTGCAGGTTTGGTTGATGTACCGGTCATTGCAGTTCCCACATCTGTTGGTTACGGTGTTGGAGAAGGAGGAAGGGTGGCTCTTGATGCTATGCTTCAGTCATGCGCTCCAGGAATCGCTGTTGTCAATATCGACAACGGATTCGGTGCGGGAGTATTTGCCCTAACAATTGTCAACAGTGATTAAATGAAATATGAAACGTTCAATCCGAAAAGGCATGATGTGTCAAAAGTTGCCGAACTTGTTTATGATGTTGATTTCCGCACATTCGACATGCTTTTCAAATCACCCGAAAAGGCCATAGACAGAATCTCCAAAAGCCTTGCAGATGAGGATTTGGAAACCTTTCTTGTAATTTTGGATGATAATGATGAGATTATAGGCATTTTAATTTATTATGTTGACAGATTCCCAAGACATTTCAATTTTAAGTCATTCAGATTATTGATTGTTGATATCCTTGATTACTTTGCCTTATCTGATGTTGGTGTTGGCGATTTGTATGTTGCTGAAATAGCCATTGACAAATCTCTGAGGGGACAGGGACTCGGAAAAAAGGTTTTGAGTGAAGTAATCGATTATGCAAGACAGCAAAATCTCAACCGGGTAATTTTAGATGCTGATTTCAGGAATCATGGCGCCAAAAAATTATATGAAAGGATGGGATTTAGGCAATTCAATAAAAAAAGAGTAAAAATAGGAAAATTTGAAAGAGGAATGTATAATATGGAATTGAAAATAAATTAATTCCTATTTGTTCTGTTTGAAGTTGTGCTGTATTGTGTCAACTACAAACTTCCAGTCATTTTCCCAATTTTTGTATTTTGTCATTTGAAGTTCAATGGTACGATTTTCCTTAACAAAGTAGGTTACTGAACATTCCTTGTTTGCAGTTAAGTTTTTATAAAATATCATATTGCCGGTTGCATTTTTGTCCTGAACTTCAATGTCATCGCTTTTTTCAAGGGCATTCAACGTAGCCTTGAATTCCTTTGAGGCATTGTCCCCAAGCCCTATGATTGTGATATTTATTGTTTCATTCTGTTTATTAATCAGTTTTATTGTCTGTTCAGTGTCTTTCAGTAAAGTAAATCCATCAGGAATGGTTATTGTCATTTCACTGGCAACAGCAACGGCCTTCCCGACAGTAGGGGAAGAGTCAACTATCAAATACATTGCCCCAATTCCCAATATTAGAATGATGATTATTCCAAGCCATCTTTTATCCATATTTTTTCCTCAACTTACGTTTTAATTTCTTTTCTTTTTTGATTTTGACATAATTTGCATCTTCAACATAGGCGTCACAGACTTCATCGGCGTCACCTTCCATGATTAACTTACCATTGTCTATCCATATGCACTTGTCACAGATTCTTCTGACATGGTTGATGGAATGTGAAACCAACAGAACCGTAACTCCCTCAGCCATCATTTCATTGATCTTTTCACCACTTTTTTTCCTGAATTTAATGTCTCCGACAGACAGGATTTCGTCAATGATTAAAATGTCCGGATCAATGAGGGTAGCTATTGAAAATCCTAATTTAGCTTTCATACCTTTGGAATAATTTTTAACTGGAAAATCGATATACTCTCCAAGTTCTGAATACTCAACGATTTCGTCAAATTTGGAGTCTATATAGTCCTTTTCCATACTTAATAATGCACCGTTTAAATAAATATTGTCCTTTCCGGAGTAATTTTTATCAAAACCGGCACTCAATTCAAGCAATGGCGCAATTTTACCATTGATTGTAATTTGTCCTTCACTAGGTTCATAGATTCCCGCAATAATTCTAAGCAATGTACTTTTACCTGCTCCATTAAATCCGAGAATTCCTAATTTTTCTCCCCTTTTGATTGTGAAGGAAATGTCATCAAGAACTTTGACTTTCTTGGTTTCGCCTTTATTTCGCTTTATGGTTCTGATTACATATTCTTTGATTGTGTCGATTTTATCGTTTGAAACCTTGAATTCCATTGTCAGATGTTCTACATTGATGGCAATGTCAGAGTCTAGGGATGAATTATAGTTGATTGAACTGCT
>JAUNXD010000082.1 GCA_030539985.1 Methanobrevibacter sp. | reverse complement strand
TCTCACGCTCACTTGGATCATTGCGGATTTGTACCTTACCTTTTCCATTACGGATATGATGGACCGGTTTACTGTACAACTCCAACCAGGGATTTAACCACCCTTTTACAATTCGACCACTTGGATATTGCTCACAGAGAAGGCAATCCTCTCCCGTTCACATCAAAACATGTGAAACAGGCAATCAAAAATACCATTACTCTGGACTATGGTGAGGTAACAGACATCTCACCGGACATAAGATTGACCTTACATAATGCAGGACATATCTTAGGTTCAGCAATCTCCCATATGCACATTGGAGACGGAGCTCATAATTTAGTGTACACAGGAGACTTCAAATATGAACCTTCAAGATTACTTGAACCTGCAACAATCCGATTCCCTCGTGCTGAAACCGTAATTATGGAAAGTACCTACGGAGGAAGGGAAGATGTGCAGCCTTCCAGAAACAATGCTGAAAAAGAAATGATGAAAACCATTTACAAAACCCTTAAACGTGGAGGAAAAGTATTGGTTCCAGTGTTTGCAGTGGGAAGGGCACAGGAACTGATGGTTGTGCTTGAAGAGTACATGAGACATGGAATGATTGAAGAGGTACCGATTTACATTGACGGAATGATTTGGGAAGCTACAGCAATCCATACCGCAAGACCTGAATACTTAAGCAAAGATTTGAGAGATCAAATCTTCCATATGGGAAGAAATCCGTTTGTCTCCGAAATGTTTGAGAAAGTTCAAAATCGTGACCAAAGAAAAGACATTGTCGAGGCAAAACAGCCTGCAATTATCTTATCCACTTCAGGTATGCTGACCGGCGGAAACTCCGTTGAATACTTCAAATGGTTATGTGAAGATGAAAGAAATACTATCATCTTTGTAGGATACCAGTCTGAAGGATCAATGGGCAGGAGAGTCCAGAAAGGTTGGAAGGAAATCCCTCTTGAAGATGATGATGGAAGAACAAGACAGTTCTGCGTTAAAATGCAGGTTAAAACCATTAACGGATTTAGTGGTCACTCCAACAGAAGACAATTGATGGAATATGTCAAAAGACTCAATCCAAGACCTGAAAAGGTCATTACCTGTCACGGTGACCCTTATAAGGCTGTTGACTTGGCTTCATCAATCCATAGAAGCTATAAAATTGAAACCAAAACTCCAATTAATTTGGATTGTGTGAGAATACATTAATAATTAAATACTATATTAAACAAAAATAATAGTAATACAAATATGTTGTAAAATCATTACAACATTTATTTTATTTTTAATTAGGTGTAAATATGGTTACTTATTCAGAATCAGGTGTTGATATTGATTTGGAAGCAGTCACTGTTTCTGCATTAGCCGATAAACTCAAATCAACATTAGAATGTAGAGATATAATCACTGACAGTGGTCATTATGCAGCTTTAGTGAAATTAGGAGATAAGGCTATTGCAATGAGTACTGATGGTGTTGGAAGTAAAATATTAATTGCTGAAATGATGAACAAATACGATACCGTAGGTATTGACTGCATTGCAATGGTTGTAAACGACATATTGTGTGTCGGTGCAGAACCGATTGCATTGGTTGATTATCTTGCTGTCGAAAAACCTGATCCACAAAGAGCAGCAGAAATTGCTGAAGGTTTGGTGAAAGGGGCGAATGAATCAAGAATAGCAATCATTGGCGGTGAAACCGCTTCCCTTCCAGGAATAATCAAGGACTTTGACCTTGCGGGAACAGGTATAGGGTTTGTGGATATCGATAAAATCATTACCGGTGAAAATATCCAACCTGGAAATGTTTTAATTGGAATTAATAGTAACGGCATCCATTCTAACGGATACAGTCTTGCCAGAAAAGCACTCTTTGATGATGCAGGATTTGGTGTTGATGACAAAATGCCTAATGGTGAGACAACCATTGGTGAAGAGTTAATCAGACCAACTGAATTATATGTTAAACCTATTGTCAGCCTATTTGAAAAAGAATATAATATCAATGGACTTGCCCATATTACAGGAGGAGGATTCACAAATCTCAGACGCCTTAAAAAAGGTGTTGGATATGACATAACCGACCTTCCGAAAGTCCCTGAAATATTTAAACTTATATACGAACAGAATGTCGACATCAAGGAAATGTACAAGGTTTTCAATATGGGTGTCGGTTTTGTTGTTATCTGTGATGAAAGCGAAGCAGATAAAATCATGGAAACTTTAAATGAATACTGCAATTGTCAAATAATCGGTAAGGTGACAGATGATGAAAAAATCACTGTCAAGGCTTTTGACGATACTGTAATTGAATATTAGAGGTGTGTAAATGAAGATAATGAAAGATAACGAAATGGCTCTTGTTAAAGAAATACTCGCTAAGCTTGGAGCTAGCGAGGAAGATCAACAATTGGTTGCTGAAGCAACATTGGACGCAGATTTAAAAGGATTCACTTCACATGGACTTGGAAGATTCCCACAATATTTAATCAGTATCAAAGCAGGAACAATCAACTTAAAAGACAATATCACTATTGAAAAGGAAACCCCTGCTATTGCATTAATCAACGGTAACAGCGGATTCGGACAGGCGGTATCCTATAAGGCAATGCAGATTGCTATTAAAAAAGCTAAAGAAGTAGGAATTGCATGTGTCGGAGTTCACAATACCAACCACTTTGGAGTTACAGGATTCTATTCCGATTTGGCATTGCGTGAAAACTGCATCGGACTGGTTTTGGCAAACACCGATCCTGCAATCGCACCTTTAGGAGGTAAGGATGCCTTGATTGGAACAAACCCCCTTGCATTGGGAATTCCATCCGATTCATACATTACTGTCGATATGGCAACATCCGTTACCGCACGTGGAAAAATCATTGAATCAAAAAGAAAAGGGCTCGACTTGCCTGATGGATGGGCACTGGATAAAGACGGAAACCCAACAAATGACCCTGAAACCGCTCTTGAAGGTTCAATTTTACCATTTGGTGGATTTAAAGGATATGCATTATCATTGCTAATTGAAATTCTAACCGGACCACTGGTACAAGCAGGTTATGGTCATGGCGTAACCGGTACTGCCTCACCTGAAAAGGACTGTACCAAAGGGGATTTATATGTTGTTATTGACCCTTCCAAATTCGGTGACTTTGATGAGTTCAAGGCAAATACCGAGGATTTCATCTCACAGGTAAGGGCAACCGGTGAAACCGTAGCTATTCCTGGTGATCTAGAAGTTAAAAGAATTGCTGACGCCGAGGCCAATGGTGTGGCAATTGATGAAAAATTATATGAACAATTGAAAGGAATCTGTGACGATTTGGATATTGACATAGACTCCTACGTTGAAGAATAGTCATTATTCTTCAAAAATTCTTTTTTTAAACCACCGATAATATATTTTTACATATCAACATTAACGAGATTAAATTAAAGGAAACCTTAAAAATCTTAACAGAACATGGAAAATAAACAAACCTTTAAATGTAAAAAAATACCAATATTATTATACTGAAAATCATAACCATTTTTTTATATAATATGATTTTCATGAACAGGAGGAAAAAAAGTTATGAAACTTAAGAACTCTTATATCTTATTAATAGCAATGACAATATTTCTATTAGTAAGTATCGGATCTGTTTGTGCTAGTGAAAATGTCACTACTGACAGTGACAGTCCATTGGCTAGTGCAGATGCAGAAAGCATAATTGCTGAGGGAGAAACCTCCAGCGGCGATGCGACACAGGAAAAAATCAATACTACTGTTGTAGCTAGTGACAGTGAAATCAACTATGATGCAGACAAAAACATCGATGTAACCGTAAAAGACAATGAAAGTCAAACCATTGATGTTAATGAAAGTGATTTTAAAATATTAGAAGGAACAAAATCACTCAATTTCACATACAACAACTCAATAGTCAGTATTAAAGATAACTTAACAGTTGGAAACCACAGCATAATAATCGATTACTTAGGTAATTCCAAATATGCTAATTCCACAACAACAATCATATTATCAGTTTTAGGAAATAAAACATTAGAAGCTCCGGGAAATATTGTAAAAACTGGAGACAAATTTGAAATTAAAGATGTTAAAGTATTCAATGGCGCTAAATATATTGAATTAGTGCAAGAAAACTTTAAATTAAATATAACATACATTGACGACGAAGGAAATCTAACATCAGTAAATGTCACTGACTTTACTTATGAAAACGGAACAATAACATTCAATTACGAGAAAGTTGTAAGAAGCATAACCTTAAACTATACCGATGCAGTGAATACAAAAACCATTGGTGTAAAATACGGTTCAAGCGTTAATGCAAGCGATGCTAAAATCAGAGATACTGAAGACAAAAACATTACTGTTAATGTATACGACAATGAAAATAAGGAATTGGCAATCACTAAAAACGATTTAAAAGTTCTAGAAAATGGCAAAGCAGTTACTTTCGATTACAACAATTCCATAATCACTGTTAAAAATTTAGCTATTGGTGCACACACCTTAACTATCGTATATAATGGTAACAGCACATTTGTTTCATCCAATAAAACTATTACATTAAAAATTTGGGGTAACGAAACCTTTAACCCGGATAAAGATGCAGTAATAGACTCCCAAAAAGATGTAAACATTACATTAAACCTTAGCGATGGTGTTGATCCTGTTAATGTAACCAAAGAAAACCTAAACGTTACATTATTCTACACAGTAGGCAATCAAACTTATAACAAAACTATTGATGCAATCACTTTGGCTGAAGATATGCAAACCATTAGCTTTAAAGTTGATGAAACCTTTGATTCAGCATACGTTAACATTACCTATGCAGCAAAAGAAAACAACTTAACTGCAAAAACAACCCTTAAAGTTAACTCAACAATCAACTCAGACGAAGTCATCTCCAAAGGAGATAATGAAGTGATTAACATTACTGTCAGCGTTGTCGGAAGTGACGGCAAAACCCTTAATGTGACTTCAGCAAATATTGAAGTTTACCAGGGCAGTAAAAAATTAAATGTCACATACGATAACTCAGTTATTACCATCAACGACAAATTAACTTTAGGAGCATACACTTTAACAATTAAGTTCAAAGGCAATAATACCTATGCTGATGCAACAAAAGACATCACATTAAATGTATATGGAATCAAAGCCGATTCAAAAATTGATGTTAACTCAACCAAAATAGGAAACATTAAATTAAATATTACCAACGGTAAAGACTCATTGAACATTACCAAAGACAATATAACCATTAACGTAACCTATAAATACGGCAATGACACCAAAGTCATTACAGTTACTGAATGGAAAATTGAAAACGGAACTCTCATTTTCACACTTGAAAACGGTAATTTCACAACCGCAACATTAACAATCAGTTCCAACATTACAACACCGTTTAATGTTACCTTAAACAGGATTTACAATATTGGAATAATTACCATCAATGTTACCGAGGATTACCAAGGAAATGATTTTGCTTTCCAATTGGTTGATATTGATGACAATAACGCTCCTTTAGCCAATAGAACTATTACAGTGTCAGGAAAACAGGGCGATGCAGGATTGTACTGGCAAAAATGGAATGGATACTCTGTTGAATATGCATCTGCTTCAAAATCATTGAAAACAGATGCAAACGGTATTGTAATTTTACCTAACAATGAATTCTATCCAGGATTTGCAATCAGCGATTATGTTTTCCCTGCTGCCGGAGAGTATGTCATGACAGTTACCGGATCTGGAAATCTTAAAGGAAGTCCTAAATTTAACATTACAGTAAATAAAATCAATCTAAAGATTGAAATCGTTAACTTCAATGAGTACTATGGAACCACTGAAAAATTCACAATTCTCGTTACTAATGAAAAAACCGGAAAACCTGTTTACGGAGTACCGGTTTATTTCAAAGTGGTTAACAGTGAAGGAAAAGAAATAACCTATTCCACATCCAGCGGTACCAGAATCAATGCATCATTGACTGACATAAACGGTACAGTCAAACTTCCTGCTGCTAACTTGCCAACAGACACTTACACAATCAGCGCTAATACTACTAACAGTTCAAATTACAATGCATCAACTGGAAGCGGTCAAGCAAACATCAAAAAGATTCCTGTTGTAATCAACGGTAATGATGTTACAATATACTATAACTCAGGAACAACCTATACTCTTAAAGTTACCAAAGATGGTAAAGGTGTTGAAGGGGTTTACGTATTTGTCAGACTTTACACTACTTCCAAAAAATTCAAAGACTTTATTTTCTTAACCGACAAGAATGGTCAAGTTTCATTCGAGTCATACTTGCTCGGTGTAACATTAGAGGTAGGAAAACATAAAGTTATTGTAGCTTTGGCAGATGCAAGATATGAAGCTAGCCAAATAACTAAAACTATTAAAGTTAAAAAGGCTAAGGCAAAGATCAGCGCTAAAAAAGTAACTGTATACTACAATGATGGTTACCTTACTGTAAAACTTATAAATACTAAAAATAAAAAGCCTATCGCTAATGCAACTGTCAATATCAAAATTTTCATTTCCAAAAATAAATACTACAATTACAATGGAAGAACCGGAGCAAACGGTAAACTTAAATTATTACTTGCCGGTTTGAAACCTGGAAAATATAAAGTTGTTATTGAAGGTGCAGATTCCAAAAACTTTGAAGCAAAACAAATTACAACTAAAGTAATTATTAAAAAGGCTCCAACCAAATTAGTTGCTAAGAAATTAAAAGCTAAAAAAGGAGCTAAAAAATACTTTAAAGTTACTGCTAAAAACAAAAAGACCAAAAAAGGAATTGCTGGAATCAAATTAAAAATCAAAGTTTATACCGGTAAAAAGTATAAGACTTTCACTAAGAAAACCAATTCCAAAGGTGTTGCTAAAATTAGCATTAAATCTTTAAAAGTTGGAAAACATAAAGTTGTAGTTTCATCTGCCAACAAGTATTGTAAGGCTAAAAAAGCAAAATCAAGTATTAAAATTACTAAATAAGAGAAATTCATTTTCTCTTAACCCTTTCTTTTTTAAAATAATTAGATTTATTAACCTTTAAATTCAAATTAATAATATATAGTATTCATTGAATAGTATATGTTTTGACAAATTAAAAGGTGAATAAATTGAATATAAAACATATAAGCATTCTTTTTTTAGTATTGTGCACATTATTATTGGGCATCAGTGCCATTTCAGCTATGGAAAACAATGATACTGATAATGTGGTAAGTGAAGTGGAAGACACTAACT
>JAUNXD010000081.1 GCA_030539985.1 Methanobrevibacter sp. | reverse complement strand
CCCTATATTCTGTCCATTTTTTTGAGAAATATCTGTAAACGTAAATTCCTGCCCTCACATACCAGTCGATAAACATTGCAATCCATGTTCCGAAAACTCCAATTCCCATCCAGTCGGCGATTACATAGGAAAGGCCTATTCTACATGCAAACATTACCGCTAAACTTATATACATTACTGATTTTGAATCACCGGCACCTCTGAATGTTGCAGGCAGCGTGAATGACAATGGCCATATAATGATTGCGAAAATTCCATGCCAAATTATCATTTCACTGGCCATCATTGCAGTTTGACTGGACAGATTGTATATGCCTAAAATCAAAGGCAACCCGGCAAAGATCATCAAGTTAATGACAATGTGGGAAACAATGACAATAATCAGACATTTCTTGTTGTAATATTTCGCCTGCTCATAGTCATTTGCGCCAACGCAGTTTGATATTACTGCAGTCAGACCCAAATTGATTGCAAAACCAGGCAGGACTGAAAATATTCCTATTGCATAACCGACAGAGTTAGCGGCTATTGCCATTGTTCCGAATGTTGAAACGATACTTAAAACCAAAACACGTCCCAATTGAAACAGTCCGTTTTCAATGCCGTAGGGAATGCCTACCTGCAATACCTTTCGAAGCATAACAAAGTCAAACTTATGTTTTAATGTTTTTTTAACATGCAATTTATAGTTATCATCCACGACAAAGTACATTATCAGAATTGCTGCCAATGCCCTTGATATCACCGTCGGAATTGCCACTCCACGAACATCCCAGCCAAGGTAATAGATGCAGAATGCATTGCCGACAACATTTAAGATATCGCAAACAAGCAAAACCTTCATTGGCAGTGATGCATCATTAGTTGTTCTAAAAATTGCTGCACCTGCATTGTAGATGGCTAAAAATGGAATGGACAATGCCACGATATAGAGATACATATCGGCATTCACCCAAACGTCCGCTTCAATCTGGCCAAAAAGCAATCCGATTAAAAACTGCCTTAAAATGATCACCAAAATCATCAAGACAGTTGACAGTATGGTTGAAAACCAGACAAGCTGCGTTGCAGAGTTTCGTGCTTTATCAATTTGCTTATCCCCCAAATACTGGCCTGCCACAACCGCACCACCTGTTGCAAGGGCTGAAAAAGAAAAAATGAGCAGCTGAACTAAAAAGTCAACCAATGAAACTCCCGAAATTGCTGCTTCACCCAAATATGCAACCATTACTGAATCTGCAAAACCTACAAAGAATTCCAAACCGTATTCTATTAAAAGCGGAATGAACAAGGCAAGCAATGCCCTATTTGAATACAAATAGCCTTCAGGAGTTTTAATTAAATTGGAAATATTCATAATATCAAAGAAATGATTCTAAATAATAATATTTCCATTACATAATATGAACTTTATCATCAGCTAAGGTGGAGCAATGAATACCGAGAAAAACCAGTCAATTGAAATCAATCCCATCCCATAAACTACTAACTATGTCCAACCATTAGCTCTTAACTATGTCATGCTAACACGGTCAAGTGAAGATAATGGATAGCTAAAACAAAATATGCTAAAGCTACTAGAAAATCTTCCAACATGACTTGACCTCCCAATTGAGTGTATAATATCCATTTTCATTGTGGAATTTTTCGGCATTTAAAAATAAGAATATGTAGAGGATATTATTTAAAATAGATAGACATTCGTATTGCAAAATTGATTTAAAAAAGAAATATTTGATAAAAAATAAAATAAAAGCAAGACTTTAAACATATGAACTTCCAATATCAATATTAAACATCAATGATGTTTAGTTCATGACTTGAACTTATATTTAATGTGAACGATGAGGATTTTTATCCTCATCCAAATTTAAAAACTATTTTTAAAAAAGAATTTAAAGGTAAATAATTACCTAATAAAGTTTGTACGTGCTTTAGGCTCTTCATCCAAAGTTAAACCTTTCTCAACACCCGCTTCAATACATTTCAGGAAAAATGCCATGTTACGACCTAACTGCCTCATGGTGGATAATCCTTCCTCATCCTGAAGAACCTCTTCGGGAGTGTTTCCATGAACCATATTCCAGTAATATGATGAAATTATAGGCATGCATGAAATTCCCAGATATTTGATCATCTGGTCATAGGTTGAAGTTGTACCTGCACGTCTTGCAGAGCATACTACTGCTCCAGGCTTGTTTTTAAATGCCTTTGCACCGTCTCCATGAGAGTTTGAGTAAAATGCCCTGTCTAAAAATGAAACCATGGATCCATTGGCGCCAGCATAGTATACCGGTGAGCCGAATACAAATCCATCTGCATCATATGCCTTTTTGACGAATTCGTTTACAACATCATTGTCAAATGTGCATTGTCCTTTTTCACCGCATTTCATGCATGCGATGCATCCGGTTATAGGTTTTGTTTTAATCCAAAAGATTTCCGTTTCAATACCCTGTTCATTTAATGTCTTTTCAACTTCAGTGAGTGCTGTATATGTACATCCGTTTTTATTAGGACTTCCGTTGACTAAAATAACTTTCATTTAATAATCTCCATCAATCAATCTTTGAACCAGGAAATGGCCTTGCCTAAATTCAAGTGAACCTTTCTTGACTCCCTCTTCATCAAATGATTCGCATTCATCACCTTCACGTGCGGAATCGAATATGATTATAGGCACATTATCACGGGTGTGAGTTCCAATGCTTATAGGTGTTGGATGGTCGGGCAATATGGCTCCCCTGAACTCCTGGTCTTTTAAACTTTCAATGATAGGTCCGACAATGAACTCATCAATTTTCTCAATAGCCTTTACCTTTTCGACAGTGTTTTGAGCGTGTCCAGCTTCATCCGGTGCCTCTATATGAATTAACAACAAATCGGTTTCCTTCAGGGCTTCAATTCCATACTCACCTTTCTGTGCATAATCAGTATCAAAGTATCCTGTAGCTCCCGGAACATCAACAATGTTCATGCCTGCAAAGTTACCGATTCCCTTAAGGAGATCCACACCAGTGATTACTGAAGCGGTGATTCCATAGGTCTCTTCAAAGTTAGGAAGCTTAGGTGTTACACCCTGTCCCCATAACCAAATCATATTGGCGGGAATGTCCCTTTTTTTGTTTATTTCATGGTCTTTTAGATATTCCCTTGCCTCAAACATTATCTTGTGGAATTCTTCGGCCAGTTCGCAATCCCCAAATAGATTATCCAATAACTTTTCACCGGAAATATCATGAGGAGGCATTGTTTTGATGGATGATAAAATCTCTGCATCCTCTACACTGTCACAGGTATATACAAACAGATGCCTGTAGCTTACACCAGTGTAGAACTTACCTTTAAAATCAGGATATTTCTCATTAAAGTATTCATTTAATCCTTTCATCAACTCATCGGCCTCTTCGGTGGAGATGTGACCTGCATTGAAGTCATCCATTTCATCAGTTTCACTGTATATTGTATTGCATCTGAATATTACGTCTTCAGGTTTTGTTGGAATGCCTTCACTTCCCGCTTCCAATGGTCCACGGCCTGTATAGTAATCAGCAGGATTGAAACCGAAAATGCTCATGTTAGCAACATCGGAACCCGGTGTGTACTGTTCAGGTACATTGTTTGTGAATCCTCCATAACCCATTTTAGCCAGTTTGTCAATGTTTGGAGTATTGGCAACCATCAAAGGAGTTTTTCCGTCCAATTCATCTACAGGATAATCGCTAGAGCCGTCAGGTATAAAAATTACGTATTTCATGTTATCAAAAAAAGAATAAAGAATTAGTATTTATTTTTCAAAATACTAATCAAGTCTGTCAACATCGCAGAAGCGGTTTCAAGTGAACCTGCTCCAAGTCCAATTACAGAAACCTCATCAGCCAAATCGGTTTTGATTGTAGCCATGTTCAGGGTTCCGCTTACATCATAGGAACTTCCCCTTTTAACTAAACGAGGAGATACCTGCAGATTGTCAGGAGATACTTCAGCTATTAATTTTATTAAATAGTCATCTTTTTTAGCCAGTTCAATGGCCTGTGAATTGATGTTTGAAATACCTTCAACCTTAACGTCACTGTAGGTTGCATCAATTCCCAAAAGGGAATTTGCAAGAATTACTGTTTTACATGCAGCATCAATACCTTCAACATCCTGTGTAGGATCGGTTTCTGCAATACCAAGTTCCTGTGATTCCTTTAGGATTACTTCATATTCTGAACCTTCTGAAGTCATCCTTGATAAGATATAGTTAGTGGTACCGTTTAAAATACCTTTGATTGATTTTATCTCACATGAGGAAAGAGTGTCTTTTGTGAAATTGATTATTGGCATGGATCCACCAACACTGGCCTCATATTTGAATTCCACGCCAGCCTTTTCTGCTGCTCCAACAACTTCCTTGAATTTCAAGGCCAAATGTCCTTTGTTTGAGGTTACAACATCCTTTCCCTGTTCAAATGCCTTTAGAGTCAGTGAAAGTGCAGGCTGCGCATCTACGATATTTGTAGGAGTTGCTTCAATAAGACAATCGTATTCAACAGCATCCAAAACATCTGCACCACTTACATCAGACCCGAATTCAGGGTATGCTGAGAGCTTTCCTTCATCTTTTTTAGTTTTTACAAGTAACTCTTCATCAAGCCCATCCTCTGAGATTGCAGATGAAGATGAATCTGCCGCTGCAACTACCTTTACTGCAACACCAGTTTTATCCTTAATCAAATCCTTTTTCATGGATAAGGCGTTGGCTACACCTTGGCCAACAGAACCGAATCCCATAATAATGACTTTACATTCATCCATAATAATCATCACTTAAACTTCATTAATCACTAATAATTCCTTTTCTTCAGCAATTTCTGCAATTCTATCAAACACTGTTTGCTTTTTGCCGATATCAGTTTCAATATTAATCAGTGCGGTGGATTTTTCTTCACCATTGAGTTTGATATCGAATGCCACAATTACAACACCATCAAGTTCATTGATCCTGTCCATGGTGTCCCTTAAGTCCTGATCTACAATGTGGCCAAAGAATATTGTAGTGATTGTCTCTTTTCTAACAACACCATCCATTTCGATAATGGTGAATCCCAATTCTTCAAATCGGTCAACTATCTTTTTAAGGTCTTCATGTTCGCCTTCCAAAGTTAGCTGAACCGGAACTTTACCGTTTTCATTTTTATAATCTCTTTTATGAATGACAGTTACCAGATTAGCACCAAAGACACTTATTGGCTCCAATGCTTTGACTAACTGTCCCGGAGAATCCAAAAGCTCTAGAACTAAGTCTATTCTCATATAAATCCCTCTTAATTTGTCCAATCAGCTCTTTTAACTATAAGATTTCCATCTTTATCAATGTTAGCGTTTCTCAATATTTTTTCAGGGTTTTTTTCTTGAGACTTATCTTCACGAGTCAAATTTAAATTATCTGTGATATACCAGGTTTCATCTGAATCCGGAATGTCTTCTAAAATCTTTGAGAATTTTTCTATAATATCTTCTGCATCTTTTTCGATTGTCATGAAATTAAACTCCTATAATAATAAATAATAAATTTATTATGTTTTTTGATATTAATAAAGTTAAAGTTAAAATCCTAAAAATAGTGAAAAAATTATTTACAGATATTGGGAAATATCCGTGTCTTTGATAATTTTTTTGCGCAATATCTTATCGATGCCGGTTCCATATTGGGCTGCCTTCTTAGGTCTGTATGCTATCTCATAATCCAGGCCCTCTTCAAATGCCAATTTCCTTAGGATGCTTTTTCTCATCTCATCATGCATTGAAACTATCTTTTTGTTATCCGGAATGTTTAAAACTAGCTCAACTAGATTTTTATCCAAAAACGGCAATCTTAACTCTACTGAATTAAGCATTGAACATGCATCATCCCTTTCGAGATTTACATGATACATGTTTGACATGTCAACCCTCAGATCATAGTTAAGTGTTCCATCGACAAAGCTTTGCAGGTATCTTTTATATCCTCCAAACAGCTCGTCTGCACCCTGGCCCGAAATAGCTACCTTCAACCCATCACGAGCAGCCATTCTGGTTGCAAAATAGGTTGTAAGACCAACACCCACCTTCATGAGGTTATCATCCCCAATGGCTTTAACTACCTGCGGCAGGGCTTCACGCACATCATCTTCTGTAACTTCAAAGATTTCCAAATCCAAATTCAGGAATTTTGAAGCGTATATTGCAGCTTCCACATCTTTTGATCCTTCAGCACCAACTGCATAAAGAGTGATTTTCAAGGGAATGTTTAGTGAAATTTCCTTTAAGAGAAGGGCCAAATATGAACTGTCGACACCCCCTGAAAATATTACACCAAGCTCGCTTAATCCTTCAACTCTTTTAATAACACTCAATCTTAACATCTTGTCTATTTTAGCTACGTCCCCTTCAAAGATCTTTTCATGAATAGGTTGGGCAGGAGATATATCCTCCCAGTTATAAAGTATGTGTTCCGGTTTTAGTGTTTCAATGTCATCGAAGCCTGCTTCCTTTAAGGACAATCTTGATGAAGCAAATCCCTTAAGACCTTCCTTTTGTGAGTAAAATAGAGGTTTAACACCTAAAGGGTCACGTGCAATTGCAATGTTTTCACCATCCCACACTGCAAACGCATAATCTCCATCAATCAATCTAAGTGCTGCTTGAACGGCTTTAAGCAAGTCTAATTTTTTATTATAAAAATAGATTAAGTGCAACAGTGCTTCCGCATCGGATTTAATTTCGTTTTCAATGCCGACTTTTGATAGGAAATTTCTAATTGTCAAAAAATTGTAGATTTCCCCATTGAAAACCAATACAAGCCCATTATTACTTATAGGTTGTGGTTTTGATATCCTGTCATTATTATCATAAATTGAAAGTAAATTATGGCCAAAAGCTATTGGATAATTGTTATTATCTTCAAATTCATCCAGGTTAATGTTAGTATAAATTTTATCCAAATAAATGCCTGATGAATCCGGACCTCTGCTTTTAGAAGTTTTCATCATTTCTATAATATCATTTACTTTAAAATTACCTTGCAGACCTACTATTGAACACATGATATTATAATATGAAACTAATAATACTTAAATTATAATTTTGGTTTAAAAGAAGTTCCTATTTTCAAGATTAACCCATATCTTCAAATAATAATTTCCATTGAGAATTATTATGAATGATATCGAATCTGGACCACAAATAATCTAAAACGTGAACACCGTCATCGGTTATTTTAAAATACTTGAGTTGCTTGTTATTTTTAATTTTAAATTCGCTAGTAATAAGGCCCAAATCTTCCATTTTATTTAAAATAGGATATATGTTACTAGGATTTGATTTTTTTAGAGATCCTTCATCAATCAATATTGAA
>JAUNXD010000315.1 GCA_030539985.1 Methanobrevibacter sp. | reverse complement strand
CCAGACAATTGCAAGACAAAGAAATATATTTTTGAAACTTATTCTTGCAAAGGATGTCCAAATATTCAAAACTGCAAACATAAACGACTAGTAATCCATATTTCAGACCTAATTTATCAAATGACGGAAAAATTCTTGTATAAAAGGTGCAATATTCATTATCCTGCTCGTTTTTCAAGAAGTGAATGTATAAACGGTTTTTTGAAAGGTGATAATGGAGTTTTGAAATTAATCGGCACCACAGAAACTGCAGTGAATAACGAGATCCAACTAAGAAACACCATTTACAACCTTACAAGATTAATTAATCTAAAAGACACAGCATATTGAACATTTCCACAGCATTAAATGTTTAATAATTAATCATTAAGATAGACTGTACGCCGTATCTAAAACAACAAGTTTTTAATAAAACTACAGAAATTTACAAAAAACCTGATGTTCAAATAAACTTTTTACAATTTAAATTTAATAAAAATTACGATTTTTCATAACATATTCAACCAAAAACAACCACAAAAACCAGCCAAAATATCCCTCTAAAGAAGAAACAAAACCCAAATTACTATAAAAATAAGAAAAATAAGAAAAAATATCAAAAATCTAAATTATTGACAAACCCCTTAAAAAAAGAAAAGGGAATAAACTCAAAAGAGTTATTCTACGCTGCTGATTTTGTTTGACATGTCTTCGGTGAAATTCATCTTTGTGAATGTGTCATCACTTGGAAGTATCATGCTGAATTCATGGATTTCATCAATCTGGCCTGATCCGCTGAAATCACTTAATCCCAGGACGTGACCTCCTTTTGTCTTATCGTCGGAAAGGAAATGAAGATGCCATCCGTGCATATTCAGCTCATTCATGTATTCCGGGAAGTACACTGCCACAACTGTTCCGGTCACATCAGTGTGGTTGAAAACCTTTTGGTCTACTTTTGCAACTTCAGTGAATTCCTTATACGGTTTTTCCTGTTTTTCAACGCTTCTGACGGTAATGTTTGAAAAATCACCTTTAATCTTGATTACGTACATGTTATTTGTGCCGTATTCTTCAATTGCCTTGTCCAGCTTGCCTGTCAAATCGTCAAAGTTCTTGGCTGTTATATTGGTGATTTTCCCGTCTTCATCAAAATTGGTGATTGTGGCAAATGGTATGGTTTCATTGTTAGCCATTACATTGATGCTTCCGTCAGCGGCCGCCTGATAGACAACACCGTCTAAAACTATCATTTCTCCGTTTACTCCTTCAAATGTTCCAAGACCGATATCTCCGTGGGATTTGAAATCTCCTACGGTGATTACTCCATTATATTCTCCATGCATGAAAGCCTGCATCAAAGAGACTTGATACATTGAATCGTCATTATTTTTGTTTAGAAATAATGAATTTTGTGCACTTACTGCTGAGACCGCAAGCAGTCCCACTACAATTAATACTAACACTATCTTTTTGTTCATTTAATCTCCTCCTATTGATTAATTAATTGTATATTGAACTTTAATAATAAATTTAATTATTAATAAAATCAAATTAATATACAGGAGGTAAATTATGAACAAAAAAATATTTACAGTATTTGCATTGTTGATTGTTGTAACAAGTATAAGTGCAGTATCCGCTTTTGATTTAGGGGGACTTTTTGGCATTGGTCAAAACGAAACTGTAACAATCGAAGGAATAGATTTCAATATTCCTGCAGGTTTTAAAGAAGATTC
>JAUNXD010000080.1:243-7423 GCA_030539985.1 Methanobrevibacter sp. | reverse complement strand
AAATTTACTCTGATTGATTATATCATCATAGCCCTAGTCATCTGTGCAATTGCATTTGCATTCATACATATTACTACTGATGATTCATCCGATTTACAGAAAACTGCTTTTGATGAATCAACAGTCAATAAAATACCAGATACATATCTCAAATATTATAAGGACGGTTTTGTCGTAAAGGCAACAGTTGAGGGATTCAATTCAACAAATGGAAATAGAACAACATTGAATGGTACCGTCATCTGGGAAGATGACAATGGCGGAAATGGAGTTAAGCTGTTGATTGAATCAGAGGGCAAAACTTACTTGGTCGGATTGTATAGAACCGTTCCGAATGCCGATATTTATATAGATCACATCAGTCTGGAAAGTAACGGCGAAAAATATAAAAATTTGTGTGAAATCAAGGTCAAACCCGAAGAGATCAGCTCCATTAAAGATTTGACAAGCAAAATCCCAAACGGCACAGATTATGAACTCACCACAGAACTGTCTTTAGATAACCTCAATACAAAAGAAATGCAGGAAATCACAAACAAGTTAAACAACAAGGATAAACGGGCATCCATAAAGACAACAACTGCAGATATTGATAAACAGTTAATAATCAAACAGGCCACAAAACAGAATCTCAATGACGCAGATTCGGTTTTAGGAACCATAAATGGAGTGAGTGACGAGATAACCATTAGAATTTATAATTCCAGCGACAGCCAAATCAATGAAATTGCCAAAAACTTTGATATCATAAATGTCAGAAAATTTTAGTTGTGTAGACTATGAGCGTTATTTATTCTAGTTTAACTTCAATTGTCAATAAAATTAGTGATGCAATTCATGAATCATTTTTATTTACTTTAATTTACAGCATTTTAGGTTTTATTGAAAATCAATGGGTCGGTAGCTATTTTAAAAAGTTTTACCCAAGTGAAAATTTTTTAAGCTTTCTGAACAGAAATATTGTCTTAAGGAAGCATATTTTTAATCCCATGATTGTGCTTTTTCTGTTTGCATTGTTCCTTTTGCTTTCAATCAACAGACCTTCCGACAGCCTGACAGTCACACTGCTTATTGCATTTGTAGGATTTTTCATTGGATCTGCAATATTGCCAAGACATTATCTCAACAGTAATTTGGGAAACATCCTTGAATTTAAAAGAAAAGACATTTATTCATTAGGATTTTGCCTGACTTTAGTGGGAATTGTTTTTTTCTTCCTCAGTGTTGCATCAGTTGGAGGAATTCCGCTTTTAAAGCCTTCAATAAGATATCTGTTAAAACCTGCCCTGACAATGCCTGTCTTTTTGATAATTCCAGGAACCTGTCTGATTGCCAGTGCATATCTTAAGGATTTTCAGGACAAAATCATTACCCGTTCACAGGTGCGATTCAGATTCCTATTTTTGCTCGCTATTGACTGTGCATTTTTATTGTTTCTAGGGTATAGGACACCACTACTTGCAGCATTTCTCATCATAATTATCATAGGTTTCTATGGAAATATTGTTTCTCTTTGGGAAGTTGTTGTTGGTGCACTAATTGGTATAGGTGCTATAATAGGAATTGGTTATTTTCGTTCATTAGGTGAGATGACAATAACATCATCAACCAGCCCCCTGTATACTCTGCAGTCAAGAGCGGATTTCACATTGCATGTTTTAAATCTGCTTGATTTCATTGGAGGCAATTTTGGATTGACCCATGGACATATGCTTGCCAGCTCAATACCCGGAAGTGACTTGGGACCAAGGATGATGGTCGGAAAACTTATTGCATGGAGAACCGAAGTAACTGTAACTCCAACCCTAATCGGCCAGATGGTTGTCGATTTCGGAAAAATCGGAGTGTTTATCGGAATGCTGATTTTAGGTTCCGCACTAGGAATCGGATTTAAAATAATGCAGATTACCAAAAATTATTTTTATATTGGAATTTACTCATTGATTTTGACATATGCAATTCTGGGTATAGAAACCGGAATTCTGGACATTCAGGTTTTATTATATTTCTCAATAGTCATTTTCATTTATTTAATTAATGTCCTAAAATGCAGAAATTAAGCTTATTTTTAACGTTGAAGTATTACTAAATTTAAAAAATAATACTAATTTGTATTACTTTAATAACCTTTATATATATAAATAACATTAAAATATTAAATGTCAAGAAAACTATCGGTTTTATTAACCATAATATTTAATAAAACTCCCAATAAACTTGATATTACCTAAATTAACTAAAAATAATACGTTATAGTAATACTGCATTTATAAATAAAATTAAAAAAAGTATTACTATTTGAAAATGGAGGAATAAATTTGCATATACCTGACGGATTTATACCTATTGCACAATGCCTAGTATACTATGTAATTTTAATCGTTGCATTATACTTCTCAGTGAAATGGGCAAGATCCAATTTAGATGAAAAACGTATCCCTCTTTTAGCAGTCCTTGCAGCAGGAATATTTGCAATCATGTCCATGAACATGCCGATTCCATTCGGTACCAGTGGACACATGGTTGGAGGGGCTCTAGTAGCTATTGTATTTTTAGCACCCGAAGCCGCCGTTCTTGTATTTACTGTTGTTCTTCTTATCCAAGCATTGATTTTTGGAGACGGAGGAATTACTGCTTTAGGAGCAAATGTATTGAATATGGCAATCATTGGAGGTTTCGTTGGATTATACACCTTCAAAGGATTAAACGGAATGATAGGAAAATACCCTGCAGCAGGTATTGCAGCATGGTTAGCTACCGTTATCGCTGCATTGGCATGCGCTATTGAAATGGGTATTGCAGGAACTTTCCCAATGAATATTGGTATCCCATCAATGGTATTATACCACTTCTTTATTGGAATAATCGAAGCAGTACTAACTGTAATCGTTCTTGCGGCACTAGATAAATTCAGACCGGATTTACTAGCATGGAATAATGGAGATGCATAATATGGATAATAAAGAGTTAGCTTTAATAGGCGTTGCAGTCATAATTTGTGTTATAATCTGTGTTCTTTCACCATACATTGCATCCGGTGACCCTGACGGATTAGAAAAATCTGCAGAAGATTCAGGACTTGCAGAAGATTTCTCAGTTGAAGAAATCAATGGAATTCCAGAAGCACTGTTCCCAGATTATGCATTTGCAAATGACCCCGATAACCAAATCCTACAAGTAGTAGCCCTGGTACTGGGCGTATTTATAACCCTTATTTTAGGATACGGAGTCGCATACGTTGTTAAAAACAGAAATTAATTTTTTTAATTTCTCTTTTTTTCTTTTTTTAAAAAGTAATTGAAAAATACTAAAAATAGCATAACAAAATAATAATATATTAATAATTTTTAATATTATAATAGTGAATTGCCATGGTAGATATAACACAGATAATGAGATTTGATGATTTGGCATCAAAAAATAGTCCAATACATAACTTAGAAGGAAAAATTAAGTTAATTTTTACCATTTTCACAATTCTCGTATGTGTCATCTCAAAAGAACTGTTTATACCAATAATATTAGAGATAATACTATTAATCATACTTAAAATTGCTAATCTATCATATTGGGATTCAGCGAAAAGATTATTGATGTTGCTTCCCTTCGGAGGAGCAATAATTATTTTTCAACCATTCATACAACCGGGAAATATAATCTGGAGCTATTCATGGCTACATATTACTGATTTTGGTTTAAACTGGGCTATTCTGCTTCTGGTTCGCATGATTGTTTCCCTAACAGCAATTATAATCTATTCGTCAACAACACCCCTTCAGGAAATGGCAAGTTCCTTTAGAAAATTGAAGATGCCAAGAGACCTTGCAATGATACTGTCAATCATGGTTCGATTTCTGTTCCTGTTTGTTGATGAGCTTTCAGCCATCAGAAAAAGTCAAAAATCAAGAAATTTCAGCATTCATGGAAATACTCCTTATAAATGGAGGGTAAAACAGGTGGGATATACAATCGGAATGATGTTTTTGAAATCATATGAACAGGGAGAGCGTGTCCACAAAAGTATGGTGAGCCGTGGATTTTCAGATGCCTCCGAAATGTTTGATGAAAAAAGGTCTCCCGAAAAAAGCGATTATCTATTTTTACTTTCAATAATAATTATTGTAGTTATCCTGGAAATAATAATATTTAAATATTCCGGACACTTAGGTTACTTTGGACAAAATTTAGCGATTAATTAGGTGATACTATGGAACATATTCATTTAGAGACAAAAAACTTATCATTTACATATCCCGATGGGACTGAAGCATTGAGGAATGTCAATATCAAAATTAAAAGGGGAGAAAAAATAGCCATTATGGGTCCAAACGGTGCAGGAAAATCCACATTGTTTTCACATTTCAACGGTTTGAGCGAACCAACTTCAGGCCATGTTGAAATTGATGGTGAAAAAATCGTTTATGAACGTGACGACCTTCTTAAAGTAAGGCAAAAAGTGGGAATCGTATTCCAGGATCCAAACGACCAGTTATTTGCACCGACCGTTAAGGAAGATGTTGCCTTCGGACCTATGAATTTAGGTCTTGAGTATGACGAAGTCAATGCCAGAATAACTGAATCACTTGAAATGGTTGGTATGAGCGGTTTTGAAGATAAAACACCTCATCATCTAAGTGGAGGCCAGCAGAAAAGAGTTGCAATTGCAGGTATTGTTGCAATGAGGCCGGAAATAATGATTCTTGATGAACCTACTGCGGGACTTGATCCGGAAGGTGTGGATAAAGTCTTGAATATCTTAAATAAGCTCAATGATGAGGGCATGAGCATTGTCATTTCATCACACGACATAGAAATGGTTAATCACTTTGCAGACAAAATTTTCGTTTTATATAATGGAGAAATAATCGCCGAAGGAGACAAACACCAAATCTTCTCTGATAAGGAACTGTTAAAAAAAGCCCACCTAAAAGCGCCGGTAACAACCGAAATACTGTATAAATTAAAAGAAAACGGATTAAATGTTGATAGTGAAAAAATCAGTATTGAAGAAACAGTTGAAGAAATATTAAAAGCTAAAAAAATTAATTTGTAGCTTTCCTATTTTTCAATCTATCTTTTAGTTTTGAAATAAATTCAAATTCCTGATTGAGTTCGGGAGAGTTTGCAAAACCACAGTTAGGACAATGTATGCTGTTGCATCCATGTTTGCCGCAACTGGAACATCCACGGTTTTCCAACTGATTTTCATCAAACTCGAATCCACACATTCTGCATTTCATGATATAACACCGTTAATAAAAATAATTCAAAAAAAAATAAATGAAAAGATTGAAGCTATTCAACTTCAATGTTTTCAGCTTCTTCTTTACGAAGACAAACATCATATCCTTTTACAGACATTTCAATAGGATCTCCTAAAGTAGCTACTTTTTTAACAGTAATTTTAGCTCCTTTAACAAAACCCATTCCTAACAAATGTCTTCTTAAATCAACATCCCCAGTATCATGGTATTTAACCAAAGTAACTGTTTCACCAGGTTTTGTATCTTTTAAGGTTTTCATAATATCACCAAATTTTATAACATAAATTTTTAGGCATACTAAAAACTTCTTGATAATAGTATGTATCATCAAGTATATAAATATTTAGTTATGACTAAAAATTTAAAAAAAGTGAAATGATAAATTTCACCTATGCAAATCCTGCTAATCCTCCAATTTGGAAAATCAGGAATGAAACGATATATGCAGTCACCAATGTAATGGCACACATGATTGCTGGCCATCTATAACTGTTGGTTTCCTGTTTGATTGCACCAATAGCTGCAAAACACGGAGTGTAAAGCAAGGTAAACGCCATGAATGAAAATGCTGTTAAAGGAGTGAATGTGTCATGCACTAAACTTGTAATACCTTCTTCATCATCTTCCTCCATACCGGCTAAAGTACCGAATGTTGCAACAACAACTTCCTTAGCAGCCAAACCTGCAATAATTGCTACAGCAGCCTGCCAGGTTCCAAATCCTAATGGAGCAAATATTGGAGCTAAAACAGTACCGATCATACCTAAAAGACTCATTTGAGGATCTGTTCCACCCCATGGGAAAATATTCTGTAAAATCCATAATACTACTGAACATGCAAGGATAAGAGTACCTGCTTTTCTTAGGAATCCTTTGACCTTTTCCCAGGTGTGCAATAGAACACCTTTTATTGAAGGAACCTTATATGTCGGCAATTCCATTACAAACGGAGTGGACAATCCTTTAAACATTGTTCTTTTAAGGATAGCCGCAACAATAAGAGCCACAAAAATACCCAGCAAGTAAATCGCAATCAGCATAAGACCCTGATTTTCAGAGAAAAATGCAGCTATGAAAATACCGTAGATAGGCAGTCTTGCAGTACAGGACATGAACGGAACAAGCATCATAGCAAGCATACGGTCCCCTTCGTTTTCCATGGTTCTTGTTGCCATAATAGCTGGCACACCACAACCGAATCCTAAAATCATCGGAATAAAAGCCTTACCATGAAGCCCTACAATCTTATGCATTACAATATCCAATGTAAATGCCGCCCTTGCAAGGTAACCGCAGTCCTCTAAAATACTTAAGAACAGGAACATCAGAATAATAATAGGCAAGAAAGTGAGAACACCACCTACACCACCAATGATACCGTCACAGATGAATGATGAAAGCAATCCTTCACCGAGGAATCCTGCAATAAATCCAGCCAATAAACCAAATGCCTCATCAATCATATCCTGGAATGGAGCACCAATTGTAAATGTCAATTGGAACATCGCATACATAATTATGATAAATATGAATGGAGCCAATAATCTGTTTGTAACAATCTTATCAATTTTATCTGTTGTAGTTTCCTTTTCGACAGCAGGTCTTTTAACGGATTCCGCCATCAGACCGTCGATAAATGCATATCTTGCATTTGCAATAACTTCCTCTGGACTTTCCTTGTATACATCACGAAGATGTGTACTGACCTTATCAACTTCAGCGAAAATCTCTGAACTTTTAGAAGATCCTTTAACTTTATCAATAACTATAGTGTCTTTTTCCAACAATTTTATGGCAGTCCATACTGAAGGAACATCCAATAAGTTTTTATCCTGTTCAATCAAGGATTGCAAATCCATTAAATGACCTTTAATGTCATTACCGTAGGAAAGTTTTTCACTGGAGTCCTTTTTATT
>JAUNXD010000080.1:0-233 GCA_030539985.1 Methanobrevibacter sp. | reverse complement strand
GTGGTCAATAGTTCTTCAAATCCATCCCCATTTTTAGCATTAATTTCAATTACTGGGAATCCTAAAAGTTCACTCATTAATTTAATGTCTATAATATGATCTTTTTTCTTTGCAAAATCATTCATGTTAAGTGCCATTACCAAATTGGCACCTAATTCCATCATTTGAGTTGTTAAATATAAATTACGTTCCAGATTAGCGGCATCAACTATATTAACAATTACATCAGAGTC
>JAUNXD010000079.1 GCA_030539985.1 Methanobrevibacter sp. | reverse complement strand
GCATAGGTAGGTGTAACTTTTACACCAGGATATTTTTCTTCAAACATTGGGATTAATTTTTCATCATAAACATTTTTTAAACTGGCAGCCGCTGCTAAATTAACTTCTTGTCCATCTAGACTGTTATCAGTTGAGTTTCCTCCAAGGAAGTCAAACAAGCCAGCAGAACAGGAACCTACACTAACAGCAACAATTGCTATAAGAACAGCAGCAAATAATACTTTTTTCATAGATTTCATAGTATCTCCTTATTTAATTAATTTATACCAAACACTATCAGACATCAAATAAAATCAAAGATTAGTAAAAAGCTATGCGAAGAAGTCTCTTGTACACATCAAAGGAGTTGAATGATATTACAATTGGTTTAATTCGCACAAACACAAGCGGATAAAATGCAGATAATTAAATTACTGCAATTAAAAATAACCCCAATAAATAATTTTTTTTATTCAGATAAGGTTATTTATCCTTCTTTTGTTTTCCAATCTTAAATTAAGATTTAATTATCATGAGTAGCAATAATATTTTTAATAACAATGGATATATAAATATTTTTATATCGATTAAACATTAGTTCAGTTAATAATTTTTAACATATAGTTAAATTAATAAATAATCTGTTCATTTCACAATATTAATGTCCAAATCATCTAAATTTAACTTTAATAAACACTATATAAAAGTTTTGTTATGAAATGAAAATTATAAACTCATATCGGAAAAATGAAAATGATTAAAATCACTTAAAATTAAAAAATAATGATTTTAAAAAGAAAAATAGAATATAAACATATATCATATCATTAATTTAAAATGAAAATAAACTAAATTAACAAGGCAGTTAATTTATCAAAAAACCTTTAAAATCAAATAATTTTAAAAATAAATGATGAAAACTGTGTATTAGAATATAATAATACCTATTCACAGATTTCGTTAATAATCGCCAATGCATTAAGTGACCTTGGAAAACCTATATAAGGTAAAATGACTGTTATTGAGGATATTAATTTTTCCTTATCGTTGCCTACTGCCAAATTGCCCTGAGTGTGTCCTCTCAGTTGATTTTCACAGCCTCCCAAAGTTGCAATGAAAACAAAAGTAATCAGTTCCCTTTGCTGATCATCTAATCCGTCACGGGTGTAAAAGTCCCCAAAACAGAACCCTTCCAAAAACCTATTGAAATGCTTTTGGTCTTCAGGAGCATTATCATTCATCATCTGAATCATTTCAGCACCGAAGTATCTGTCTTGAAGTTCACGGCCTTTTTGATGCCTATTTTCGGCAGAAGTATTTGATCTGTTTTCCAAAGGCATGCCAATTCCTTTTTTCTCAAAGACCTTGATTACAACTCCAAAGAAATTATGTGCACGGCCAAAACCGACATATGGCACTGACTGGTAAAGCAATTCCTTTACCTCTTCAGGAGTGACATATTTATTAACGGCCGAAAGCAAAATCTTTTTAAATGCTTTTGGAGATTGACATGCAATCAAACTGGCAAGAGTCACCAAAACAGATTCCTTTTCATCAAGAACAGAATATTCAAATACTTCGCCATATGCAAAGTTTTTAAATATTTCATGAAATTCAGGGTCATTCTTTTGAATTCTTCCAAAATTCTCAAATAAATCATCCATATTATCACTTCATATCAAAACGCTGATTTGAAAATAACGCTAAATTCTAACTCCCAACAAGGAATTCCGAGAAGGGTACTGAAAAATATGCCTCAATCGGAGCTGCAATAAGCAGCAGTATTGTTGAAAAAATCATTATTACCAAACTTTGAATCAGTATCTTCTTTGTTTTTTCAAATGCCTCTGAAGCCCCATGAGTCTCACTGCTCATCAATACCCTGATGAATCTCCATATAAAGAGGAAAAGCATTATTCCTGCTGCAGACTGAAGAACTGTTGCAGTTATTTCAAATATTCCATGAGGAATTATATAAACAAGGTATCTGAGTCCCCCATTCGGAATGGCCTGACTGAACATTTGTCCAACCATCCCCAAATTAACTCCATTATACACCAATCCAAATATTGCAAAAATTCCAAAGAATATTGATGCAATATAGGTTACGATTCCTCCGCATTCATTATTTATAAACAAATCAACAGGACTGACACCCTGTTCCATAGGATTATTGGAAGCAGAATAATTTTGAATTTGGGACATTGATTTATTTACAGAACCTTCAGATAAAATCCATGCTCCTGCAAAACAGATTAAAAACAATATTGCCAATACAATAATCAGTTTCTTATTATCTATCAGGCTTTCTAAAAGTAAATCTTTAAATTTTTTTAAGAAGTTCATAATTAACAATATGATTTTAAATGCTTATAATTTTAATTATTTAAATCCTAAATAATGATATTAAAGTAAAAAATTGCATCAAACCCAAATCTTCAGATACCTCCTCAACGAATATTTTTTGTCAAAATATACGTTCCATTTATATATTAAATGATGATTTTAACTTCTCAAAGAGTACAGGCAAACCGGCAAGGCAAGCAGTGTGATTATGGATGAAATGAAATACAATGGCGCATATCCGGTAGCTGAAGACACAAACAGTCCCAATAATGCAGGTCCAAAACCAATTGTTGCATCACAGAATATGAAAAATGTGGAAAGAGCATAAGATCTGCGGTGCTCCGGAGTATTTCTTGTTATGATTGCAGTGCATGCGGAATTTAAAGTGCCGAAACCTAAAGCAGCACATACCGCACAGATTATGACGGTAATGTTTGATGGAATTAGAGCAATCAGTATCAAACCAATGGATTGGGCAACGATACCGACTACACAAACAATCATGTCTCCACCGTTATCCTGTATTTTGCCTGCAAGAGGTCTTGTCAATACCAGACAGACCGAATATATTATGAAAAACCATGAAAATACTGCAGTAAGATTCACTTCAGCAGCGTATAACCTATAAAATGACAATATTGACACATAACCAAGACTTGTAAGCGCTGTAAAAAATGAGACCGGAACTGCACTGAACTCAATGACCTTCTCAATGCCCGAATACTTTCTATCCTCAACGGTTTTATCTTTAGTGTCATATTTGTCGATATCAATCAAACTCATGAAGATGAATGCCAATGCGGAAAATACACCTGCTGCAATAAAGCAGCCGTGTGAGCCTACAGTGTCAAATAAAAACCCTCCAATGAAAGGTCCCAAACCTACCGCTATTGTTGTTCCAAGCATGAAATAACCGAATGCCTCTGAAAATCTTTTTTTAGGAAGAATTGCAGAAGCCACCGTCACTATTGCGTTTGCAGATGCGCCAAAGCCAATTCCATGAACAAATCTGACAATAATCAATAATGTAACGTTATCCACAATGAAATACAAAAGGCATGCAAGAAAATGAATCCCCATGAAAACAAGTGCAATCTTTCTCCAGCCGATTCTCTCCAATGCATTGCCAGAATATACTCTTGAACACAATCCACCAAAGACATATATTCCAGAAACAAGCCCTGCAATCGTTGCAGATGATCCCATTGCCGTTGCATATTCCGTTATGGTTGACATCAATGCATACATTACAAGAGCTGTAAATAGCAATGCTCCAAAAATCAGGAAAAACGATTTAGTAAAAATTTTTTCAGATTCATTGACTGTCATTGATTATATTATATAATTCAATAAATAAAAAAATTTTGTAAAAAAATAAGAGTAGAAGTTGAAAAGACAACTTCTAGAACAATCCGCTTTCTTCCAAACGTTCCTCAAAGTAGTGGGATGCCTTATCCGCCCTTTCTTTTATGATAACTGAAGCAATAACTGCCACAATACCAATTGCTAAAAGAACGATTAAAGCAAATATGTAATTTGACCAGACCATACCAAGCTGTGCTTCACGTATCAAGGTAATTGCATGTGTCATCGGCAGGTAAGGATTTAATATTTGGAAAAGCTGATGCATGATTTCCACAGGATAAATTCCACCGGTTCCAGATATTTGGAGCACCAAAAGAACAATGGACACTGCTTTTCCAACATTTCCCAATGCTGAAACAAAAGAGTACATCAGTGCCATAAACACTATCGACACTAGCAGCGATGAGAAAATAAACAATAGCGGATTTACAATATAGATGCCTAAAATAAATGCTCCAATTATTGTTACTGATGCTTGAAGAATTGACAGTACCATAAACAATGCCAATTTACCGAAATACATTTCAAGAGGAGAGTATTTTGTTCCTTCACTGATTCCAGGCTTTACCATTGCACATGTAATCAGGGCACCTACCCACATTGACAGTACTAGATAAAATGGAGATACCTGTGATCCATAATTAGAAACTGAAAACAGCTCATTCCTGTCCAATTTAACTGGAGAAAAGAAGTAATCTCCAAGCATTGTTTCATTGATATCAGTGATTCCTGAAAGTGAATTGGCTGATGTTGATAATGCACTTGCGGCGGCCAGTAATGCCTGAGATGCCGAATTTGAAAGTAGTTTTGAACCTGCTGCAAGAGCTAATGAACCATTTGCTAATTCAACAGAACCGTCAGCCAGTTTACCTGCTCCACTTGCAACCTTACTGGAACCATTGACAACCTTTGATGAACCTTTAGCCAGTGAAGCGGAACCTTCAGCCAATTGACCTGAACCTTTAGCCAGTTCCCCACTGGCATTTGCAAGCTTGACATTGGCTTCAAGGTATTCCTGCATAGGTCCTGAAGGTACTGTTGATGGGTCAACTGAAGACTGCAATTGCTGTGAACCCTCTTCAAGCTGATTTGCACCACTTTTTAAATCTGATGCGCCTTTTTCCACATCATTTGCACCATCATTGACCTTAGATGAACCCTTTTCAACTTTTTTTGCACCTTCCTTGACTTTGGTTGAACTGGAGGATACTTTTTCAGCACCGGAAGATAATTTATCCGCACCGGAAGACACCTTGTCTGCTCCTGCCTGAAGTTGAGTTCCACCACTGGCCAGTTGACCTGCACCGGAAGCAAGACCTTCCTGCAGTTCCCCAAGTTTTCCATAAGCCGCAAGATTAATGAATTCAACAATTTTAGCGTTTAAAGTTGTATAAACAGAATTTGCTCCAGAATCTGTTAATTTAGCTGCAACAGGATTTGATTTGACATTAACAAGATATTCAAGTTTTGCCTGATGAGGATCATCGCCCATAATTGAAAGAACATTTTCACTCAAATTCTTAGGCAGAATGATACCCGCATAATAGTCCCCATCATGAACACCATCACGCAACTCCTTTTCCGTTACAAATGTCCATTTAAATCTATCATTATCTTTAAGCTCCTTTACCAGTTCATTTCCAACATTAATCGGATTTCCCTCGAAAGTAGTTCCATTATCCAAATTTGCAATTGCAAATACCACTTCTCCAGTCTCCTCATACGGATCCCAACATGCCTCTATATTTATTAAGGCATAAAGAGAAGGAAGAACAATAATACCTATTAAAACGATTGTAACAATAGGATTTGAAAATATCAATTTAAAATCGTTTTTCATAATCTCTACAACATTACTAAGATTTCTTTCACCCATGTGACACCTCATTATGATTAAAATCAATAATATATGAGAATCAAAACTTGTGTTATTCTCATATCAAATATTCATTAATAATTATAAAATTAATATAATATAAATTATATGGGCAATTATTAAAAAAACAGATGCTTAGAAAAAATGAAAAAAAGAAAAAAGTAAGAAGAAAAGATAACGCTTTTTCAAAGCAGTGTTATTTAATCTCCTTTATTCCAGTTTACAATACCATAAACAATACATAGAAGTGTTGACAGGATAATTCCAACATATACTCCCCAAATCAATGGGTCTTCAATTCCTAAAATTCCCATTATGCATCACTTCCTTTTGTATCAATGTTTTCAAATGCCTTATCAATAACCTCTTGTGCAGGAGGTTTGGTGAGTAAACTTACTACAATAGTAAATATTGCTGAAACAGGTACAGCTATCAGCATCACATCAATAAACGGCCATGGTGCTGCCGGTAGTAATGTTTCAACGCCAAAGATGAATTGGCATATGCCAAGACCTAATGCAGTCTTTTTGAAAACAAACATCAGCCAGAATAAACTTACAATAGTTCCGGAAACGATTCCTGCAATAGCTCCTGGTCTTGTAATTCCTTTCCAGTAGAGTGCTCCTAAAAATACTGGCAGGAATGCTGCTGCACAGATTTCAAAGAACAGACTTGTTCCAAGCGCAACCACACTTCCAGTAAGCATGAATGCCATTACCAATGCTAAAATAATAGCTATTAGGATACCAACTCTGGAAATGCTTACCTGATCCAGTTTCTGTTTGGATTTCTCCCTGATGGTTCCATAAATGTCCACCCCGAACGCAGTTCCCTGGGTGTGCAATTGTGAGGATATTGTTGACATTGCAGCTGCAATCAGGGACAATAGGAAAATATATACAAACCATTCAGGCAGCGCCATTGTAATGAATGTTGGAATAACCTTATCGATGTTTCCTCCAACCACATCCACAGCGATTTTACCCAACTTATCGAAGAAGTATACGTTTGAAAGTGATCCTACGATGTATGCGGTTGTCGGCATGATTGCAATGAATATTCCTCCAATCAGAACAGACCTGTTCAATTCTTTGTCTGATTTGACTGTCATGAACCTTACAATCAATGAAGGCTGTGCGAGTACACCGATACCAACACCGATCAATGTTGAGGACACAAGTGACCACCAGAATGGTGATCCGAACTCTGGGAATGCCGTCCAGCCCGTACCTCCCGTTGCAAGTGCATCGGCAGGGTATAAATTAACCATATTTGTCAGTGCAGTGTTTGCTGTATCGATTCCACCAAGTAACCAGTAAACGAATACAAGCAGGAATACCATTGCAACTACCATGATAGTTCCCTGAAGTGCGTCGGTATACATTACACCACGAATTCCACCGAACAACACATAAAATGTGATAATAATTGATAAAATCAATAATGCTATACTGAAATCAATCAACAGTGAAGATTCCAGAAATCTTGCAGCACCGATTAAAACCACTGCAGCATATAACGGCATTGCACAGAAAATTATCAGACCTGAGAAATAGTGGATGAATTTAGAGTCAAAACGTTTTCCTAAAAACTCAGGGAAAGTTAAAGAGTTTAAAGAATGTCCCATTCTACGGGTTCTTTTTCCTAAAAATACAAATGCAATAAATACACCAATGATAATGTTTAAGAATGCTAACCATAAAACACTCATACCATATTCACTGGCAACCCCTCCAAAACCGACTATAGCTGCTGTCGAAATAAAAGTAGCTCCATAACTCATTGCCATGATGAATGGATGTGTATCTTTACCAGCAATCATGAAGTCTTCAGAGGAATTAGTTTTTTTGTATGCATAATAACCTACAAAAACAAGTG
>JAUNXD010000078.1:5432-7492 GCA_030539985.1 Methanobrevibacter sp. | reverse complement strand
TAGATATATTTTCTAAAAAATTACAGTTTACAAACTGCAAAATAATATATATTTTAAGGTATATATAAAGTTTTTGTATTTTTTGAAAAAATGCAAAAAAGTGATAATGCACACATGCATATGCGTGAACAAATCTAAAAGAAAGACCTATAAAAAAAAGTTAAAATAAAAAAAGAGTGATAAAAAATAGAAGTAGAGGCGAAATTATGCCTCATCCTTTTTCTTTGAAGTTTTCTTCTTATCAACGATGACAAGCTTTTCTCCCTCTTCGTCGACTTCCATAATAATCGGTTCGGATTCAACTGCTCCAGGGTCTTTTTCAATACACTCATTGATTTTGGATTGAATTGTACCGACGTCTTCGGTATCGATAAGATCAACAATTTCCAACTGTTGCTGGAATCTTTCAACACCCTCAAGAGGAACGTTCTCAACAAATGGAATTGCACCCGTAGCCCCAATAATTTTCTTTTTATCGGGATCGGCACCATTTTCATGCAGTGCCTTGAAACTTTGACCTGTGATGTGTCCTTGCACTTCAGCGCCGGCCAATATCAAAAATCTGATATTTGGATTTGATATAATGTTTGCAACTACCTTTTCAATACCTAAATTTTCTGTCTTGCACGGTCCTGCAATAGCTGCTCCAGACAATTCAGCTTCAATATGAGAAGCAAGAGTAGTTACTGCAACCGGACTTTCTGGATCCCCTACAATATAATCGCCACTAATTACCGGCCAACCATCTGCAGGAGCTTTTTTATCAGCCATGGTAAAATCCTCCTATTTAATATAATTGTGAATATATATGAAAGTATATTTAAATATTTTGTAAGTTATTTTGATTAATAGTATAATTCAGAAGGCTTGCCAATATATTCAAAATCATCCTTGTTTTCAAGATATTTTACACCAATAACCTTTCCATCCGGAAATTTAGTAACTACACTCATTCCATCATTGACATCAATGAGAATCAATTTGATGTTCTTTTCACCGACAGTTTCAATTTTAATTATTTCATCATTCTCAAGAAGTTCAGCATCCTCAAAGTCATTGCTTATATCTGTTGAATACCAGTGTTGAGGCAATTTGACCCTAATATCTAAACTATCCAATAAATCTTTAACATGCATCTTAATACCCTCTTTCCATTTACATTTATAAACATTTTGTAACTTTTCAAGGGTGATTAGTGACTAAACAAGAAAATGTATCTTATTCTTATCGATGTCCGTTAACTCATGAGGTTTTGGAATATCCTCCGAATGACCCAAGGCCATGATTCCAACAACCCTATAATGATTGTCAATTTTCAGAATGTCTCTTACCAATTCTTCGGAATCCTTACCGTCTTTAGTTCTTAGGTGAATTTGAACCCAGCAGCTTCCTAAACCCAATTCGGTAGCCATCAGATGCATGTAAGTCAATGCAATGGAGGAATCCTCAATCCAGGTGTCTGCAATGAATGTGTCGGCAATGACAACTATTGCCTTATCGGCACCGGCAATCAACTCGGCACCATGATCTTTAGATTTTGACAATTCATCCAATGTTTCTTTTCTCTCAACCACCATGAAATTACATGGCTTTCTGTTCATGCTGGTCGGTGCAAGAAGCGCAGCATGCAGAATTTTGTCCAATTCTTCTTTGGAAACAGGTTCATCATTGAATTTTCTTGTACTCCTTCTTTTAAGCATTATATCTATAAGTTCCATGATAATATTTTTAAAAAATTAAGTAATTATATCTTATGATATATCCTTGGCAAAAGAAAAACATGAGGAATAAGAATCATTATAATAATATTTAAAATAAACAAAATTAAATTGGCAGTTATTGATAATAACATGCTTTTAATTAATCAGGAAATTCATTTATTCAAAAGAAAATAACGATTAACATAATATTCAAAACAATATGTTGCGACTATCAACAATCAATCTTTCATAAAAAAATTTCAGAGTCTACGGCAGTGCAAACTCTGAAATTGAACTTTTTCACGACTTGTTAATCAGTCACTTAATACTTATTACATTCATCGTTTATAAAGTAAATGG
>JAUNXD010000078.1:0-5385 GCA_030539985.1 Methanobrevibacter sp. | reverse complement strand
AAAATTTACAATAACAATACAATACTGACTTAATTATAAAATACATATCTTTAAAAGAGATTAAGACCATATTAAGTAATTACAAATATAATTGGTGAAAAATATGCAAGATAAAAGCAATATTGATATTGAAAATATAATTCGTATGAAAGAAATTGCAAGGGTTTACAACCTCACAAAACAGAAAAAGAAGGCAGCCAAATACCACAAAACAATAATTAAAATCTGTGACAAATACCCTAAAGATGAAAAAATGCTCGAACTGAAAATACATTCCCTTAACTGTTTAGATAAACCTTATAAATCCCTTGAAAACACAAATAGATTACTCTACATCAATCCCTACAACATTCCGGCACTGATCAATATCGCAGCCCATTTAAGGAGTGATTAAAATGCTTTGGCAAAATTCCTTTGAAAAAACATTTAAGAAAGCGGGAAAATGCATTGAAAACGACAATCTTGTTGAAGCAAAAAATCTTTATTTAAAATGCCTTTCAATGGAACCTGACAACATCATAGTATTGAATAATCTTGCACAGTTATATGGAGTGCTTGGAGATGAAAAAAATGCAAAAGGATACAGTGAAATATTACTCAATGAATGCAATAAGAAATTAGACAACAACTCCGATGAAAATCTCTTATTAATAAAAACAAGCGCTCTGATTTCCCTTAAAAGATATGATGAACTGAATTATACCTTAGATGAATTATTAAAACTTAATCCTGAAAATGAGTACGGACTAACACAAAAAATAAAATATCTGGAACTGAACAAACAGCATGAAAAGGCAATACATTACATCGACAAACTGTTAACCGATTATCCGAATAACATTTCACTGCTTCTGGCAAAGGGAAGAAATCTGGTTGAACTGAATGAATTTGGCGAAGCTGAAAAGTGTTATGATCTTGCTTTAATGATGGAGACAAAAAACAAGGCTGCGATTAACTTAAAATCAGAGCTGCTTAAAAAGAAACATAATATTAATCTGACACCCCATGATTTAATGCTGAAAGCTGTTGAAAGCTTTGAAAGAGAGGATTTTAAAGCGTCAAAGGAATATTATAAAAAAGCGTTGGACATGAACCCCGAATATGATGAAATCTGGTTTGCTCAAGGAGAGCTGTTCATCCGAACAGGATATATTGGAAAGGCAATAGCCTCATTTAAAAAAGCATTTTCAATAAATCCCAACAGCGGAGGAATCGTCGACCATGACGGTTTTTTTAAAATGCTCAATCGTATGAAAAAAATTAATATGATTCTTGGATTTGAAGAATCAGAAAAAATGGATTAGTCCTATAACTTAAATCCTGTTCCAACAAATTGAGCGACATCCCTGCCAGTGTCATCTTCAACATTTACGATTATGATAGATGAAGTCCTACCGCTTTTACGGCATTCAGCTCGAGCAAAAAGTTTATCTCCTTTTGGAGCAGACAAATAGTTGATGCTTACCTGTTGAGCAACTGTCAGCTGATGGATTTGATTTGAAAGCACTGCAAAGGCAAAATCAGACAATGTAAATATTACTCCTCCCATCACTCCACCATAAGCGTTTTTGTGCTCATCTTTCAACTCTAAAGAACAGACTGCTTCATCTTCGGTCAGTTCGTCCAATGTTATTCCTGTATTTACTGCGAATTTGTCTTTATAGAAAAACTCTCTTGCCTCTTCTATTGAATTAAAATTAACCATATTTCTACACCTAATAATAATTTATAAATTTTAATTAATTAAATTTTTGACCTCCACGAAAAGAAACATACTAACTTAATGTCGAGCCAAAATTTTTAAATTAGTAAATTAAACTAACCATATGGAAAACTTAACTTTTAAAATCGCCGAGAGAAAGGATTCAGAATTAATTTTAGAATATATCAAAAAACTTGCGGACTATGAAAAAAGACTGGATGAAGTAATAGCGACGCCTGAAGACATTGAAAAATGGGTTTTTGATGAAAAACAGGCAGAAGTAATATTTGCCAAATTAGATGACGACATTATCGGTTTTGCACTGTATTTCCTAAGCTTTTCAACTTACATCGGAAACGTAAATATGCATCTTGAAGACCTTTTCATTGAACCTGAATACAGAAACAACGGTTACGGAAAGGCACTTCTAAAAGAACTTGGAAAAATCGTTATTGATCGAGGTTACGGACGTCTTGAGTGGACATGTTTAAGCTGGAACAAGCCAAGCATTGAATTTTATTTGAAAATCGGTGCAGAGCTGAAAGACTGGGAGCTGTTCCATTTCAAAGGCGACGCTTTAGAAAAATTTGTGAAGGATTAGAAATGTCAATTTACGATGATTTTGATGACATAACCATAGAAGAAAATGGAATTTCAAAAGTTGGACTCTTAAGCATCCTAAAAAATTATTCTGAAACTATATCTGTCTTTGATTTGATGCAGATTACCGGAGAGATGATGAAAGATGGACAATATATTCAGAAGGGCTATCGTGAAAAAAGCCATGAAGTCTATGTCAGACATTTTTTAATGAGGATAAACGACATCAAATCAGATGATAATGAATATGGCGGCATAATCGATAAGGAGGATTTCATTGAATCCATCGCGAGATTAAAATCCTACAACCTTGAAGAATCCAAAACTTTCAAAAGCAAATTTCCACTGATTTACACCATAATCTCACTTTACACAACTTATATACTGGAAGAACCCATTCACCCTGTAGGCACCCCATTTCCCGGATCGCTTTATGTTGAGGAAAAGGATGGCATCTACTACTGTCCTGTAAAAGATGCCAATCTTGAATCACCAAATGCAGTTTGTAAAATTTGCATTGCCAAGCAATTGGAATTTTAAGATTCTCTTTTTGTGTTGAATTCATCTTTTGAGCGTATTCCAACAAGTGATGCAAATACTGCCAAAATACAAGCAATTGTACAGATTAAACAGATAGTTTGAGATGCCTGAACTATCATTCCTGCATATTCTGGAGACAATTGCAGATTGCCCATCACCCAAGCGAATATTAAAGTCTAAAGACCCAAACTCATTGTTTGACCTATTGTTCTCATTGTTGCCTGTGAAGCAGATGCAGTTGGAGCATACTTCGGAGGAACTGAACTCATGATTGCATTCATGTTAGGGCTTGAGAACATTCCCATTCCTACCCCCTGCAATATCATTGCCAGTACAACGACGTATAATGGAGTGTCGGCAGTCAGGAATGTCAGTATGGCAAGCGCAATGGCTGCAATTCCTATTCCAACAGCGGCAAGTTTTTGCGGATGAATCCTATCAGACAATTTTCCGGCGTTCGGCGCCATTATTGCCATGATTATTGGAGTGGTAATCAAAATCAAACCGGCCATTTGAGGATTCCAACCCCGCACATATTGGAAATGGTAATTTAAAATTGTTGTAACAACCATTATTGCCAGATAACTGCATAATGCTGCAACATTGGATGAAGTGAACTTGCTGTTTTTAAATAAATTCATGTTAAATACAGGTGACGCCTGTTTTAGCTCATAATATCCGAATATGCATAATATTATAATTCCAATTATTGTTAAGATAATTCCCTGAGTGTTTACCAAGGAAGTGAATCCGTATATGAATGTCAGAATGCCTATTCCCCATAAAATTGATCCTAACTTATCAATAGGTTGGTTTTCATATGTTTTCCATTCCTGCGGGATTTTTACCATCATCAGAATTATGCATAAAACCAAAAATGGAATTACAAAGTAGAACATTGACCTCCAGCCGAGATTGTGAACTAAAAATCCGCAAAGCACTGGAGATAAAGAGGTTGCAAGATAAACACCAGTTACTGTGAATCCTAAAGCCTTACCACGATTTTGCGGTTTAACAGCCTGCACCACCATTGCCATAGCGGAAACATTTAAAAATGCCACACCTGCTCCCTGAACTATTCTGAAAACTAAAAATGATTCGGTTGAAAATGATAAAACCGCACCGATTGATCCGATTAAATAAACTAAAATCCCCGCAAGAAGGGATTTTTTAACACCGAACTTTCCTGAAATTTGACCTGCCGGAACAGTGAACACTGCAACGACAAGGAAAAATATGGTTGGAATCCAATTCTGGATAACGTTATTCATTACAAATTCCTGCGCAATTGCTGGAACACCAATTATTATTCCATTTGACAGAAACACCGCAAAAAAGGATGTAATGAATGATACAAATATTACAATTGTTTCAAAATCTATTTTCATAATACTACTCCCCTATAAGTTTCATTGAGTTGATTGATATTTCTCTGATTCTTTTTTTGATTTCATCATCATTATCCGTTAGCCCCACTTCCCTTTCCCATTCTTTTGAGATTTGACGAATTTTTGGGACTAATTCATCGGCTTTAGATGTTGTTTTCAACATGTATTTTCGACGATTATTGGGATTGATTTCTCTTTCAATGTAGCCCTTATCCTCAAGTTTCTTAACAACCTTGGCAATATTTCCCTTGCTTTGACCTGAAAAGCCTACAAGATCATCCTGTGAAATATTTGGATTGTCATAAATATATATGACATGCCTAATTTCATGATCCAACTCTAAATCGGCCAATTTCAAATTTAAGTATTTCAATTGGTTTTTAGAGATATTATGAATCCATGCGATAAAGGGCGCATTTTCAAAAACTTTTTCATCCATACAAATAGTTTAATTTATAATAATATAAATGTTTCTAATGAAACTGTTAAAAATGAAACAATATCTATTTTGAAAAAAATAATCATTTCATACCGTCAAAGTGTATTTGACTTTCAGGTAGAATTCCTCACCAGTAAAGTCAAATGTCGTATTGAATGATTTGTATGCCAAAATGCAATCCTTTTTTAAATCAAATTCAAAATCAGGGCATTCTGCAAAAAATTTTTCAAAACATTTTTTCGCAATGATTTGGAAACGGAACCTCATCAAAGGATATTTTCTCTATTGCCATTTTCATGGAACATGAAAGAACCGCCAACTGAAGGGCGGAAGCATAGGCGTCATAATAGTGATTGTAATCCAGATTAACATTGAAATAAATCATGAAATTAATCATTACATGAGAAACCCAAACAAGTGAATTGGGTTCAAATTTCTCCAACTGCAAATCAGTGAACTTGAAAATTAAATCCTCAAGATTCTTTCCAGAATTATCTTCACAGTAGCTGACGAATTCCTCAAAAGAATAATTTGTCAAATATTTAATATAAGCATCCTTAATGTCATCACTGCAGGGATGTTTGGAAATCTTTTTCAAATCTTTTTTCCGCAATATTTTTGGATATATGAACATGAAACTCAATTTGAACCTCTCCAGCTTAAAGAAGCCAGAGATTCTTAAGCCATACCTACTGTTTCGTCAAAGCATTTCCATT
>JAUNXD010000077.1 GCA_030539985.1 Methanobrevibacter sp. | reverse complement strand
AATATTCATCCAATCCATATTCATTTGCAACTCCCTGAATGGCTTCATCTATACTGGAATCACGTTTAAAAACATGGCAAATGAAATCAAATGTGTATTGCATTTGAGATACATCATAGCCTTCAGGCACTTTATCTGCATATTTAAGAGAAAACTTCTCTAATTGAGGATTATTATCAATCATAATTAATACTAATTATATCAATTATAATTTTTAAATATATTGGAAAATGGCATTAAGGTTGTATTGTCATAATGCCATAATATTTGACAGTTATTTTTTAAGAACAGCAATGTAATCCATGCTGTTTCTAATAAACGGTATCCAGGTGAACAGTCGTGTTATCGGTTTGAACTTGTTCATTCCATCAAACAGGTTAACGTCTTTTATCCATCTGAAGTTAGGATTTAATTTCAACAGTTCCTCTCCCTTCTTAACGCCCCAGATGAATTTTGAATTGGTTTCTTCAACTGATTTTTCCTTAACGTTTTTGACTGAAATCGGAGGCATTATCTCTTCAAATATTGTGCAGTGCCTGAAATTGTCATCGATGATTTTTAATATGTCTCTGTTTTCCTCTTCTGTAAGGTACATGCTCAATCCTTCAATTATGAACAATACGTTTCCGCTTTCTATTTTTATCTCATCTGCCCATTTGGAATCCATTGCTGAGTAGGCAAGGGTTTTTACCCTGTCAGTGTCCTGGATATATTGTAGCCTGAAATTGGCTGAATTTTCCAAATCAATGTTATACCATCTGATAAGTCCGTTGTCCAGTCTGTTGAATCGGGTATCCATTCCTGAAGCGATATTGACAATTGTTGAGTGTGGATTTTTATTGATATATTCTGAAACCATGTCATCAAGTACTATTGTTCTTGATATCACACCATATTTCATTTTTGTATCGCTGTCTGTGACGGTAAAATCATAATCTATTTTTGATATAATCTCTATTGCCTTTTGATCGTAAAATTTGTGGTTCTTTTTTTGTGAATGCTGTGCTTTGGCAAATAAAGTCAAAAGCATTGTTTTTTCTACACCTTCTAAATTCATAAGTATTCCTCCTTTTTTTATTTGGGATTATTTTATTATTGGATAAAATACTATATAAATTTTTAGGCATACCTAAATTTTTTAAAAAGTTTAAAATGCCAATGGATTTAAGTTAAAAAAAAGAAAAAAAGAAGTTAGAATGATTCTATCAATTCATTCAAATCTAAAATCACCTGTTCAAATTTAACTCCATAGGCGTGGGTTTCATCACCTACTGTCTTTTCTATGGCACATTTTGTGAACTCTCCGGCAATTTTTGCAGCGGAAGTTGGAGTTTTGCCAATCATGGTTGATCCGACAAATGATGAGGCGAAAACATCACCGGTTCCGTGTGACACGTAATCAATCTTGTCATTGTATACGATTTCAACTGTGGATTCCTGCTTATCCAAAACAATCATTCCAAGTTTACCCTCTTCATTGGCATCTCCTTTCAGGATAACATGTCTTTTAGTGAAATCTGCAAGTTCTTTTGCCATTTCCAGCATTTCATCTCTTGTGAATTCCTCTTTCCATGGTTTATGTAATATATAACAGGCTTCGGTGGTATTTGGCAGAATAAAATCACCCAATTTACAAAGTTCACCCATTTTATCTGCAAATTCCTGGTCAAAGCCATTGTAAAATTCACCATAGTCTGCCATGGCCGGATCAACAAATACAAGTCCGCCAGGTTTTAATCTGGAATCGATTATGTCCTTAATATAATCCAACTGTTCAATTGATGCTATGAATCCTGTGTAGATTGCATCAAAATATATTTCCTCTTTTTCCCAATGTTTTCTGATTTCTGGAAGGTCTTCTGTCAAGTCCCTGACAGTGAAATCTGTAAAACCTGCAGTATGTGTTGATAACACTGCTGAAGGAAGGATTGCAGTTTCTATTCCGAAAGCTGAAACTATCGGCAACGCAACGGTTATTGAACATTGTCCGTAACAGGATATGTCCTGAATTGTTAAAATTTTTTTATTTTCGACCATAATTTCACATGATATTTTTTTTATAATGATTGTTATATTTATCTATTGAATGTACTATATAAAACTTTGTAGTACTAAAATGTACTATAATCGAAACTCTTTCACGCACCCTTTAAAATCCTTTCAACATTTTGTTTGTTTTCAAATAATGTGCAGCCTCCCCTATGGTCATCCAAAAGATGACCCTCATCCCTAAGTGATTTGAACAGTTTTGAGTCAAGAGCATCAAGAATTGACGTTTCACATACGTTCGTATCAAAGTATGGTGAAGCCGGACAGGGTTCTGCACCCCCATGAGAGTTTATGTGGAAAAATCCTCTGCCCGCTGCAAGACAACCTTCAGATGTCTTTTCATCTCCAGGAAATGTAAGAAAAATCATGTCCTCATAATCATCTCTCAGACAATCGATTTTTCCAAATAGCAGATTCCTTTCGGTGTCTGTCGGTGCCAAATCGATTGTATTCTCATTCATAGGCACATATTCTATGAAAAATATTACTTTACATCCGAAATCATGGAGCTGAGCGATGAAATTATCTGACATTAATGACCTTAAATTTTTCCTTGTATATGTTACTGATGCACCGAAAATAATGTTTTTATTCTTCATTTGTTCCATAGATTCAGTTAGCTTGGAATAGATTCCTTCCCCTCTTCTTGAATCGGTAGCAGCTTCATCCCCTTCAATGGAGAATATCGGTACCAGATTCCTGTTCTTATCAAACAATTTAAAATAATCATCATTTATAAGTGTTCCGTTTGTAAATATAGGAAACAGTATTTCTGGGTATCCGCTTGCCTTTCTGATAACGTCCTCCCTTATCATCGGTTCACCGCCAGCAAGGACTATGAAACTTATTCCAATATCCTTTGCTTGTTTGAATATGTCTTCCCACTGGTCAGCTGAAAGCTGATTTAATGGCTCTTCGTCATTGCATGCATTGCTTGCACGTGAATAGCAGCCGGTACAGTGCAGGTTGCAGCTGCTTGTAATGCTTGCAATTAAAAATACAGGAATGTTTTTGCCATTTTCACTGAAATTCTGTCTTATTTCAGTTGCCCTTCGACTATATTTTGAAAACTTGCGAAGGTAGAGGACCTCTTTTGGATTCTTAAAGGAGGCACGTAGAGCATCCTTTACGATAATTTCAACACCGTCAGATAAATATTTCTGTAAATCAAAAGTCATCATTTCACCTTTATGCATTCAAGTAGAAAATTTGCATGGTCTTCAGCCTGTTTGAAGAAGCCGTCCAGTAAGCTTTGGGGAATATCATCGTACTCTGCACTCATCTCCAAAAGAAGATATATCGGAAAACTGTAATATTCCTTTGCCAAAAGTTTTGGATCCAAATCCCTTTTAATTATTCCATGCTCCTTTAAAATTGTAAAGAATCCTTCCCAAAACATTAATGGTTTGACAAGCATCTCATTTTGGAAAAACAGTCTGATTGTTTCATTGTAGTGCATCTGAATGAATATCAGTTTCCAGATTTTCAGGTTTCTTTCCTGTGACAGCATTTCCTTGATTGCCTCAGAACCCATATGGTAAAACATTTCAGGGTTTTCTAAAAGCGTTTCATTGTCTGGCGTCAGTTCAAGTTCTTTTGTGTTGAGCAGTTCATCATATTCGAAAATGTTTGTGAAATATTCAAAAATATCCATAAGTATTGCTTCTTTTGATGGATAATGACTGTAAATTGAACTTTTTTTGATTCCTACCTTGTCTGCAATTTCTCTTAGTGAAACTGAGTCATATCCCTTTTTTGAAAACAAATCAAGGGATATGTCAAAAATTTTTTCTTTAGTATTCATATAACAACCTACCGTTCGTTAGGTATATTATTTTATACTAATAATATATAAAGTTAACTAAAAAAAATCAGTCAGATTCATTAATGTTCCTGAGGTATCTTGCAGGAACACCACCCACTATGGTTTTCGGCTCAACATCCTTAGTAACAACCGCCCCGGCAGCAATGATGGCTCCATCACCGACAGTCACACCGGAAAGGATTGTGGCATTGGACCCGATCCAGACATCATTTCCAATATTAATCTGTCCGGGAATCAGATTGCCCCTTTTAGAAACATCCTCATTATGGTTTAATGTGGCAAAAACGACATTATGTCCAATCAGTACATTGTCTCCAATATATATTCCTCCCTGGTCCTGAAACTTGCATCCTGCATTGATGAAAACGTTCTTTCCCAAATGGATATTCTTTCCAAAATCAGTGAAAAACGGAGGAAAAACCCTGAAATCATCATCAACACTTTTTCCGATTAACTGAGAAAAAATTTCCCTGATTTCATCCAAATCGTGATAAGTGTAATTTAAGTCACAGGTCAGCTTCTGTGCCTGCATGGAATAATAGTTGCATGTCTCAGCAGCCTCTTCATCCATAACCAATTCCTTTCCTTCATTAAAAATGACCAATAATTCATCAAGAGTTAACATAATATGTAATAGAACTTAATCCTATTTAATGATGTTGTCGAAATGAAATAATTATAAAGTATTTAATGATTGAAATACATAAAATATAATATTATTTAATTGGATTGATGTTATGAATCTTAGAAAATTAGTCGGCAATACTCCAATGATTAAGATTGATTATGAATATGAAGATAAAAAAGGCAGTATATACACCAAACTTGAATATTATAACTATACCGGAAGCATTAAGGACAGAATAGCATTATATATTATAGAACAGGAAAGAGCAAACGGCAACCTCGCTGAAAATCAGGCAATTGTAGAGGTTACAAGCGGAAACACAGGCATTTCATTCAGTGCATTTGGCGCTTTATACGGCCATGACGTTCATATATTCATGCCGGATTGGGTATCTCTGGAAAGAAGAAACCTTATTGAAATGTATGGCGCTCACGTACATCTTGTTTCAAAAGAGGAAGGAGGATTTAAAAAGGCACTCGAACTTGCAGAAGAATTTGCAAAGGAAAATAATGCATACCGACCACTCCAATTCGATAACCCATTAAATATTGAAGCCCAATACACAACAACCGGTCAGGAAATTATTGATGCAATTCCAGACGTCAATGCATTCGTTTCCGGCATAGGAACCGGAGGAACACTTATCGGGATAGGCAAAAGGTTAAAGGACAACAATCCAGATTCAAAATTATTTGCACTCGAACCGTCAACATTATCAATCCTTAAAATGGGAATGGAAGAAGGCAGTCACATGATTGAGGGAATCGGTGATGATTTTATTCCAGGAATTGTTGACAGAGATCTTATTGATGATATTGTCTTAATTGAAGATTTGGATGCAATCAACATGTCAAAAAGAATTGCCAAGGAATTCGGTTTGGGTATCGGTATTTCCAGCGGAGCAAATTTCCTTGCAAGTGTCATAATGGACAGTGATGACATGACCGTTGCCACTGTTTTTCCGGATGACAATAAAAAATACATAACCACAAAACTATCCGAAAAGGTTGATGATGATTCCAAATTGCTTTCAAACAAAGTAAAACTAATAAGTTTTGAAGTATTGTGAAAAAAATCCTAAAAATCATTTTTCACAAACTTATTTTAATCTTAATCGTATTTTTTTCTATATTGATTGTTCTGAACTCTGTAAACTCTGCTTCTCATTTGAGGTTCAGGAACTTTTTTGGTTTGTTGGCCTTCCTTATAGGTTAAATATAATGAAGCAATCCATGCGATAATTGAAATGTAGTGAAAAAAACCAAAAAGGACCATTCCCAGGATATTACATATCAATCCCAGTGCAAGCAATCCTAATCCTTTGGAAGTGTTTCCCAAATAAATAATTCCAACACCCGTAAACAAGAAGGATAATACCATTGCAACAGTTGAACTTTTCTCTTCCATAATATTATCTCCTTTTTAAATATTTAAATTGACTGTTTAAAAAATTTACTGTTTTTTAAAAACTGTAGTGGATATTATGCAGCTTATAAAGGCATACCGAACTGCTTGAAGGGAATGCATAAATCATATAATCAAGCTCTTCAAGGGTTATTTTCTTGTTTATGATAAATGTAAACATGTTTGCCACATTTTCAGCATCTGCAGCATATATTTCAGCCCCTACAATGTTGAAATCATTATCGACAATGACCTTGGCTTCAGCGGTAGTGTCATTTTTAAGCTCAAGGGAATATGACATTCCATATCTTATTGTGTGGACTTCATATTCATCACTCTCTTCAGCAACATATGCAGGTACCCCAACAGTAGCTATTCTTGGAATCGTATATGCAACTGCCGGAACAACAGGATAGGTTATCTCATCAGCTTTTCCGAGAAGTTCCTTTGCGAGGTATTTTGAGTGATGTATTGCAACGGTTACAAGCTTTGCAATTCCGGTATCTGCAACATCTCCTGATGCGTATATGTTTGGAACGTCAGTTTGAAGATGTCCGTTGACCTTGATTCCCTGTTTTGTATAGGTCAAACCTACATTTTCAAGACCGATATCCTCCACATTGGCCTCTCTTCCCATTGCGGAAATAACATAGTCTCCGGTGAGACTTAATCCACTGTCACATTTGACGGTGAATCCGTTTTCATAAGCCCTATTGTCGATTTTCGCTTCGGGATCCCTTAATTCATCATCACAGTTAAGTGCCCCTTCAACATTTAAAACCTTATCGTTAGGGTTTTTTATTTCAATGCTGCTTATTACTTCATTTACTGTCTGGTTAAAGTGGAATCTGATGTTTTTCTCTTTGAGTATTTCTATGACATTTTGAACGTAAGGCTGGTGGAAGTATTTAAGGGCCATGTTTCCTCTGATTATAACATCCGCTTCAAGGCCAGCTTCAGCAAGTATTGAGGCAAATTCCATTCCTACAAAACCAGCACCGATAATTATCGCATGCTTTGGAAGCTCGTCAATGTCAAGAAAATCGGTACTGTCATGCATATATTCATTGCCGGGAATATCCGGAATTATTGGTTTAAGGCCTGTGCAGATGACTATTTTATCTGTTGTGAATGTTTCATCACCTACCTTTACGGTGTGCTCATCAACTATGACTCCCTTACCGTGGGCAACGTCAAGATCGTACTCCTCAAACTTGCCGTCCAAAAACGGTGCCATGTTGGCTATACGTTTTCTTTTAAATTTCATGAGGCTTGGCCAGTCAACTTCAAAATCCCCAGACTTTCCAACGCCTTCAAAATTATCCGCCAATGCCTTGATTTCATATGGTGCATCAAGCAAGGCCTTTGAGTTACATCCTCTATTTGCGCATGTTCCTCCATACAGACTTTCCTCGATTATCATTACCTTAAGACCTTCCTTTCTTAAAAATCTGCCGCCTTGCCATGCGGCATTTCCACTTCCAATATAAATAACATCATAATCCATGTTTTAACCTCCTTTAAATATTTGTTCATAGTTAATTATATATTTAATTAATCTAAAAAATTATTATAACAATTAAGTAATTATAGAGGGTTT
>JAUNXD010000314.1 GCA_030539985.1 Methanobrevibacter sp. | reverse complement strand
AAACTAAAGTCGAAGGACTTGTAGCTGAATTAAGAGAACTCATAGCTGGCGATGACGTTGATGCCATTAAAGCAAAATCCGATGAACTCTCAAATGTAGTTCAAGAGATTGGTGCTAAAATCTACCAACAAGCACAAGCAGAAGCACAAGCTCAGCAACAAGCTGGAGCTGACCCTAATGCAGGTGCTCAAGGCGATGATGATGACACAATTGATGCAGACTATGAAGTAAAAGACGATTAGATTAAATAATACAGTTTTATTAATTGTTAGGTTAAGTCAGAATCAGAATCAATAAATTAAGCTAACAAAAAAATAAAACTATTATTTATTCTATTATTATTTTTTTTAAGGTGAACAAATGGCAGACAAGCGAGATTATTATGAAGTTTTGGGCGTGGATAAAGACGCCGATGAAAAAACAATAAAAAAAGCTTATCGTAAACTAGCCAGACAATACCATCCAGACGTTTGTGATGAGCCAGATGCGGAAGAGAAATTTAAAGAAGTTAGTGAAGCTTATGCTGTCTTGTCCGATGATGAAAAACGTCAAAGATACGATCAATTTGGTCATGCAGGAATGGATGGATTTACTGCAGAAGATTTCTATCAAAACGTAAACTTCGAAGACATTTTCCAGGGATTTGACATTGGAAACATATTCGAAATGTTCGGTTTTGGTGGAGGCAGCCGCACTCGCGGAAGAACAGGTCCGCAAAGAGGCTCAGACATTTATACTGAAGTTCCGATTACTCTTGAAGAAGCATTCAACGGATGCGAAAAGGAAATCAAAATTACCAGAAGTGAAATTTGTCCGACATGTAACGGATCAAAATCAAAACCTGGCTCCAACCCTGAAACATGTCCTACCTGTGGAGGTAGCGGACAGATTAAAGAAATCAGCAACACTTTCTTAGGTCAAATGGTTAATGTAAGACCATGCAGAGAATGTGGAGGAACAGGTAAAATAATTACCGATCCTTGTGATGACTGTCATGGTAAAGGAAGTAAAAGAAAAACAAAAACAATTAAAATCGAGATTCCAGAAGGAGTCGATGAAGGCAACCACCTGAGAGTATCCGGTGAAGGAAATTGCGGCGAGTCACCCGGTCTTGAAGGCGATTTGATTGTAACAGTCCATGTAAAAAGACATAAAAAATTCACACGTGAAGGAGACCACTTATACATTAACCAGCAAATCAGTTTCCCTCAGGCCGCACTGGGTGATGTAGTAAGCATCCCTACCATCGAAGGAAACGAGGTTGAATTCAAAATCACACCTGGAACACAAAGCGGAACTGTCTTTAAATTAAAAGGACAAGGAATGAACTCAGTCAGACATTCAGGCAGAGGAAACATGTATGTGAATGTTGATGTTGTTGTTCCTAAAAAATTAAATTCAAAACAGAAAGATTTACTCAAAGAATTCGCCGAAGTAAGCGGAGATGAAATTAAACACGTTGAAAAGGGAATCTTTGATAGAATGAAAGATGCCATGAAGTAAGTTAGTTATACTAATTTACTTTTTTTACTATTTTTTTAAAAATTCTTATATTGAAATTCCGGACATAATTTTCTATCAATATAATCAATAGATTGATTAATTAAAATATACTTATTTTATGAAACTATACGAATAAAGAATAATTCATCACATATAATTAATCGACATTGTGAAAATAAGCGTTATAAATTGAGAAATATACATGAAAAAATAAAAAAAGTATAGAGATTAATGAAAACCTCTATTTCTT